>RPQK01000402.1 GCA_003819755.1 Acidobacteriota bacterium
AGAATAATGGCAACTGCACAGCCGAGCGTCCCTTCGATGGCCCACATGAAGCCTTGAAGACCGGGGACCACGGCTTTGACGGCGAATCGGAAGAGGAGCAGCAGGACGACGGCGATGATGCCGGGCCAGAGGCGGAGCGGTCGCGGCGATGCTTCTGTGGTCGGTCTCGTGATATCACCCGTGCTCATACGCTGGTCTCCTTCGCGTAGAGTCTGAACGATGCGAACCCTGATCGCCAGCAAAATCTCAGGGCGTCCTGTTCATATCTGTTCCTGTGCATAGGGCAGCGGTCTATTTTTCGAACCAGGTGCTCAAGCTCATGCGCAAGGGCGTAACGTGCCTTGAGAATATCCAGTCGCTCAAATGGCGCCGCTGGAAGGGGCTGAACCCAATTCCTCTTTCCTACCTCCGAAGGCTGAAACTCGGTTTTTGCGGATCGACCCGGGCTTTCCTCACGACGAACCCCTTCTCGACGTCGGGGAAGGCAACCGACACCGTCACCGGGTAAGCCCAGTCGGTCTTCACCCGACCCCGTGCCCTGTCAGTGCCTGCTTCCCAATCCTCGATCTCCACGCCGCCACCCGAGAAATGAAGGTCGGTTCCCGCCAGGACCGCCGTCTGCCCGGTCCAGGGCGCAATTCGAAGCAGCCGGCTGGCGTGGGGGGCAATGGGACCGAGCTGAACCGATCCCCCGCTTTGGAAGACACCCAGAACCTCTTGCTTCCAGAAGTCGAAGACCAGGTACTCACGGCTATTCAAAGACCCTACAATTTCTTCTTTCAACCCCAAGAAGCCTGTTTTTTCGACGTCCGTCCAGTTCACGAAGGCGACCGTGACCCAGGGTTCGAGCTCCCTGCACGCGGGAACGATTGGGGTGAGCAGCATCCCGGGGCAAGGGGAATCATACAAATCGAGAGGCTGCGAAGGGGAATTCACGGAGGGGATAATATGGCGATAAAGCGCCCGCCGGTCTTCATCGAGGGTCGCGATCGGCTCTGTGAAGCAGACGAGCCCGCCGCCCAGGTATTGGTTGAGCGCGACTGTCTGGGCCTCCGTGTCCGTAAGCAGGCCAAGGGAGAGCTCGGAGTCCGGGTGGACCTTGACCGTGTTTCGGCGCACCATCATCGCGTCGGGGTCCACCTGCCAAAGACGGCTCATGTAGGTTCTCAGGAGATTCTGCCGGAACTTCGGGATCTCGCTCGCGCGCCAGATCGACAGGACGTCGCTCCCGCTCCGCTGGGAGTCGGCGATGCCCAGAGATCCGCCGTAGTGCCCGCCGCAAACCGAGATATAGGAGTCCGGACCGGTGCCCCTGCGGATGGCTTCCAGGCCGAGGCGATAGGCTTCCAGACGGGTCATCTCCGGGTTGTAGAAGTTCTGGTTGGAAGGCAGGAAGACCGCGCGCATGAAGTCAAACTTGAAATACTCATATCCCCAGTCCTCTGCGATCTTCCGATAGGTTTCCTCGAGGTAGTCGCAAACCCCCGGGAAAGTCGGGTCGAGCACCCAGTAGTCTTTCTTGTCCATCGTGAAGATCACCGGCTGGCCCTTGCTGTTTCTGAGCACCCACCCAGGTCGATTCCTGGCCTGCCTGCCATCCACCTCCAGCAGGTATGGACAGGTCCAGATACCCGGCCGGTAACCGAGCGCCCGGATCCTGTCGGCCGCGTTTTTCATTCCACTGGGAAAGTTCTGGAGCGCTTCGAGGTCCCCCCTGCGGAACCAACAGTCGTCGATCAAAAAGACGTCAAAAGGCATTCGGTTCTTCGCGAGCGCCTCGAGGTCCTGGCGGAAGTACTCCTCGTTGTAGTGAGGGCCGTGGTTGTACCAGGTGCAGAACACCGACGGCGGAGTCCCGCGTGGCCGCTTCACTCCGTGGAATTCGCCGACCGCGTCGGCATAACCGTCGATCAACGCCCGCGGGCTGTCCCCGCCGGAGAGCAGGAACCACTGGCTGGAGCGTTCCCCGCCAGGCGGAAGTCTGATCCCGTCGAGCTCAGAGTCGGAAAACAGGCGCTTCAACGTAACGGCCGCCGGCGCTTTCATGAATTCCGCCCGAACGGCTGCCAGGTGTCCTGTCTGGCTCAGATGGCCGGCCAAGAGGTGGAACAGCTTGTGCGGTGCTTTGGGAACACGGAGGTTCAGCAGGAGGAAGGGGTCGGCCTCGAACATAGGTTCCTTGACCGGATTGAGTGCCCGGGGCAGGCCGTTCTTGTGCCGTTCCTCGATAACCACGGTCCAGTCCTTCGGCGCGCTCTGGAACAGGTCTAAGCCGTCCGAGCCCTTGCAGTCAAACGGGTGAAGTGCGTTCAGATGGATCGGTTGGCTGCCGCCGTTAAGGAGGCGATGGCGAAAAGCAGTCTGTCGTCGGTCGTTCGAAATCCACGTCTCCCGCCACAACTCGAGCCCAGCGGTTTGGAAGCGATCGACGGTCAGGGTGCCCGGGCGACCGCCCAGGACTCGTTCCCTTTCAATGCGCTCAACGTGCGACCATTGCGGGGTCCCCGAGGCGCCCGCAATTTCCGGGGGCGAAAAGAGATTGACGATTTTGACGCCCTCTGCGGTGACGATGATCGGATCCGCCGCGAGGGGTATGTTTAAAGAGAAGCTGCACCGTTGGACGTCCTCGGCCGAGATGAAAGACAACAACGAGAGCAACAGCACCAAGTCGACTGTCAGGGAGACCCGCGATCGTGTGTGCATTGGCGTACTCCTTATCTGCGCTTGCCAGAGGCAAGAGCAGGCTGAAAGTAACACCAAGACTTATCTCGCTCAAGCATAGAAGTGGCGCCCTGATTCCGCTCTAAGCTTCACAACGCCAAGCCAGGCGGGGGAAACCGCCCACCCACTTGGTGAGCTAAAGCGGTTTATTTCGGCTGGGACTCAGCGGCGGTTGAGCAGCGATTTTCCGGTGCCTTTATAATTTACTTTTACGCGGATCTATCGGCGATTCCCGGCGACCTCAGCCCTTCCTGTCTCTAATTAAATGTGGCACTACATCCAGGACGGATCGCGTCCCTACCTCTTCCCAAGACCGGCATGAATCTCAACATACAAGCGGCTGGTGCCGGGACAGTGTCTAAACCGATCAAATTGATCGCCCTGCTATACAATCCAGGCCCTTGGGAGTGCAGGCGAGACGCCCCCCTGCCATTTACTTTTCTGAAGCGCCACGGCACCAGACCATTTGGAGTGCGGCGGCAACGAGAGACCGACGCTTTATCAGGCCTCGAGGCGACGCCGCACTCCAAATGGCTTGGCGCCAGCAGGGTCGAAAAAGGTAAATAGCATTGGGCGAGACGCCTGCGCCCCGAGGGGCCTGGATTGTGGCCGCACTCTAATTATCTGGCGCCTGAAAATCGCTGGTTGAGTGACTCGCCGTCTTGTGGCGAGTTGTATCGAAACCCCGCGCCGCTAAAATTCAGCTTCGGCGGCAATTTCCAGCGTCGTGACTACACCAGAGCGCAGGTTGGCCACGCGGATCGCATGGTTGTTGGTGTCGGCGATGAAGAGCCTGTACCCGGCGCGGCTGAGCCCTGACGGGTCGTCGAACGAAGCCGGGCGCCCGTCCTTGAAACCCGCTGCCCCGTTACCGAACAGTGTTTCAACCCGGATGGCTTCGCCGTTCAGGCTTAATACTTTGATCTTCTGATTGTAGGAGTCCGAGACGAGAAGCCGATTCGGAGCGCACGTAATACCGGAAGGGTGCTGCATCCGAGCGGTTCCAACCGGCCCGTCCTCATCACCGAATTCGAAAGGGTCGAGGCCGACCAAGGTGCTGACCCTCGGATGAACTTCCACCGAAACGCGGCGAACGGCGCTCCCCTCGCTGTCGGTCACGTAAAGGTACTGGCGATCTGAAGCGACGGCTGTCGGTTTGTCAAACCCGGCCTCGTACCCCGATCCGTCGATCCTCCCCGCAAACCCGGTTCCCGCGTAGGCGCCCAGCTCTTGCGTCGCCAAGTCGAACAACCAGATCTGGTGTACGCCCGGCATTGTCATGAACAAGCTCCTCTCCAGGCGGCAGAGTCCCCAGGGGGAACTGAGCGAAGTTTGGAGTGGTTTTCCAGGTGTGAAGCCGCCCGGCCTCGTTCCAGGCTCCCCGGTCCCGGCCACGGTGGAGACGATCCGCTTCTCGAGATTGCAGCGTCTCAGGAGGTGGTTGCCCGTGTCGGCCACATAGAGATGATCGCCATCCAGAGACAGGCCACGAGGAAGATTGAAGGCGGCCTGTTCAAAGGTGCCGTCGCGGCGTCCGGCGAGGCCGCTACCAATGGAATCCAGACGCTTACCGGAGAAGTCGCAGATGAGAACACGGTTCCGGCCGGTATCGGTAACGAACAACCGTTTCGACCGCGTATCGGCCAGAACAACGGACGGGAAGTTGAGCGGGCCGCACGGGCGTCGGCGCCGACGGGTTGTGATCGGGGGCGGCGATACGGATTGAGGCTTCTCCTCCATGAGCCTCTCCACCTGGTGCACTACGAACTCGACCTTCTCGCGGCCCGAGAAATAGGAGGCGATGTTTCCCGACTGGTCCACGAGCACAAAAGTGGGCCAATCGCGTACGGAGTAGGCTTTCCAGGTTTCAAAGGCGCGATCATTGAACAGCGGGTATTTCAGATCATACTGCCAGGCGATGTTCTGAAGGTTCCGGCGTTCGCGCTGAGCCGGGAATTTGGCACAGTGAACCCCGATGACCAGAAGCCGGTTGCGGTACCTCTTTTGCAGATATTGCAGGACCGGGAGGACGGAAAGACACTCGATCGAGGAGTAGCTCCAGAAATGGAGGACAACCACCCGACCGGCCAGCTCAGCCAAGCTGACAGGCCGGCTCACGTTCAGCCAGTCCCTATCCGGAGGAAAATCCGGAGCCTTCGGTCGCGACAGCAGTGAGAGCATCCGCCATAATTATATTCTGCAAGCCGAGTCTGGCCCGAATGGGCAGGCAAGCGACCGGGGAAACTCCGAAACTGGGGGAGAAGGTTCAAGCGGGCAAAAAAAAGTCCCAAGTGATATTTGAGTGAGTTGAGGCCCACGGTCTCACCAAAGCGTCCATCCAGGTAACTGGTTTCAGCTTCGGGAGTAGAACCAACATCGAACCTCTGTTGCCAGAAGGCCCGACGCTGCTTCTCTTCGGCCTGATTTTAGCTTTGCCATCGGTCTCGCGACTGACGGCAGGCGCTCGGGCCGAACCGCGTAGTCTGTGGACAGCGTCCGACTGCCGAATCGTTCTTCCGGGCGAGCCCGGTTCCGAAGCGGCGCAGCTTGAAAAACCAGCGAACTGGCCTTTCGGTCCCCGTTCGCTTGTCGTCGGCTCCGGCTTTCGCCAAGAACCGAATCATCCGCGACCGGGGTCGCTGTCTCAGGGGCTCTCGCGTCTTTCATCTACCCCTTGGGACAATTCCAAGTATACATGAGCTGACGGGGCAAGAAAGCAGAATCGAGGGTTTTGTTCTTGCACAAACAGAGTGCAAAACGACGATCCCGCCGCTTCTTGTGGGCCAGGCAGGAGATACCCGAGAGCCGTGCACACCTTTTGCACAAGTTTCGCACAAGGGGCTATTTTGACGTTAAAGCGAAAGAGACAATCAGCCCAAGCTAAGTCAGGATAAGACCGGTTTGGCCGGTTTGATTGATCGAACAATGGGGGTTCGGAACCTCGGAATCAGGGGTGGTGACGGGTCTGACATCAGTCCGACATCGGCTAGAGAACGTAGCCGTAAGCGCAGCGCTAACGGCTATGTTTCTTTTGGCGGCTAGTCTTCAAGGCCTTTCAGGTACTCGACCTGGTTCTTTCCCGAGTACATGCGGGCGATAAAATCCCGACCGCATTGCTTGCATGAACAGAAAACGTCAACGTACTCTCCCGCCTTGTTTCGTCTTGGCTCGGACTTGCCCCGTTCCTCGATGGAGATCGATCGGCATTTCTCACACTCCAGGCGGCCGGCCTGCACGATGATCTGGTCGGCTCTTTTCCGGGACTGTTGAAAATCGAGGCCAGCCTTCTGGATCTCCTTGCGCGCATCGGGGCCCGTTACCTGGATGATCTCGCACATTTCCATGATTCTGGAGAGCAGGCGGGTGCCGATCCGTTCAGCCAGGCTCGGTTCCGCGGTCTCCCCCGGCTTGACCGACTCCAACCGCAGGGACCAATTGGTCGAGAAGATCGTCTGTTTCTGAAAAGTGTACCGATGATTGAGCAAGGTCCGTATCGTCTCCATCGCCCATTCGGTCGGCCTGCCGGTCCCCAGATCATCCCACACCAGCAGATCCACCTTCATGAGCGGCAGGAGAACCTCTCGCTCGGTTTCGGCCGAGTCCGGACCGTAGGAGTATTGGAGCCGACGGAGAAATTCCGTTTCGTCGATGAATTTCCCCGCCACCCCTTTCTCGAGGATGAGGTTTTTAAGGATCGCCACAGAGAGGTGCGTTTTCCCGACTCCCGGCGGACCGGCGAAAAGAAGGCCCCGGGGAACATCTGGAAAGCCTTCAATGTACTCGGCTGCCCTCTTTGCCGCCTCTTCCTGGCTCCGGCTGTGGGCAAAGTAGGCGTCAAGCCCCCGATCGAAGTACCGCGGCGGAATACCGGCATCCTTGAGCAGCCTGTTGGTCGTTTTGGCTTTCCGGCAGTCCGGGCACGGAACCACAGCCTCGACGTTGTCGTTCTTGCTCAGAATCCACCCTGAATCCCGGCAGGACTGGCAATTGTAAGTCGCTTGGGCTTTCATGATTTCCCTCTCCAGACCTCTTCGATCCCACCGGCTTTCATGTTCTCGAAGCGGGCGAGGACGAAAAGGAGATCAGAAAGACGGTTCAGGTAAGGGAGAATCTGGGCGTTAATCGCCAGCTCGGTTCTCATGGCCCGAACGAGGAGGCGTTCGGCACGCCGGCACACCGTCCGCGCCAGGTGAAGCTGAGCGGCACCTGGCGAGCCGCCCGGGAGAATGAAGTTCTTCAGCCGGGGCAATTTCTTCTCGTAGCCATCAATCCAG
>RPQK01000403.1 GCA_003819755.1 Acidobacteriota bacterium
GACGCCGCGGTTCCCGTCGTGCGGCTTCGCAACATGGATTCGGTGTTCGCCGAATCGATTCGCCGGCCGAGACTCCTGGCGCAGCTGCTGGGCGCTTTTGCCGGACTGGCGCTCCTACTGGCAGCGATCGGCACTTACGGTGTGCTCTCCTACATGGTGACGGAGCGCCGGCGCGAGATCGGCATTCGGATCGCCCTTGGTGCAGTTCGCTCTCACGTGCTCACACAGATCATGAAGCAAGGGCTTCAGGTCACGGCGATCGGTGCCACCATTGGCCTTGGAGGCGCGCTTGCCGTAAATCGGCTGATTACTTCGCTGCTGTTTGGTGTGCGACCGACAGATATTGTGACGATCGCCTTTGTGATCGCAACGATTGCGGCCGTGGCGGTGATCGCCAGTTGGCTGCCGGCGTGGCGCGCATCGCGCCTGGACCCGAACGTCGTGCTCAGAGATGAGTAATAGCTGACCAGGCTCTTACGTCATAGGGCCGTTGCATTGAGGGCGAGGGCATAGAAGACGGCGGCCTCCTGATCCTGTGGATGTCCTCGATAAAGCTGCTCCATCGCGTTCTCATAAGCCTGTGCCCGGTGCCGGTGGTCAAGCTTGTCCCAGTCCCGGTAGAAGGTCCCGATGGCTTCGATCCAGGCGCGCTCGCGCTCGGTTGTCGTTTGGATGGACCGGGCCTTTTCGACCGCCGCCCATCCTCTTTTCTTAAGCACCTAAGGAGCCGAAGGGGAAGGGAGCAAGCCGGGCGGAAAGCTTGCCGCCTAAGACTCAATGCTGTTGACTTAGCGGTTTTGCCCCATAGGCGCTAACCTAACTGTAGGAGGCAACCAAGCAGTGACCGAACCCGAAGGGGCATAGGCGTTAAGTCAACGTGTGACCCGGGCTTGCACAATCGTAAGTGCGGGGGGCCTTTATCGTGGCCGGACTCTCCAGAGTCCGGCAGCCGGACCTCCAGTCCGGCCAAAACGAATGACGAGCAGCTAAGCAAGTTGTTTTCGCCGGGCTTCCTAAGCCCGGCTGCCGGACTCTGGAGAGTCCGGCCACGATAAAAGCCCCCTGCACTTACGTTGTGGCAAAAATCCCGGCTCGGCCATCCGGTTCTACCGTGTAAATAGGCTTTTGGGGGGGTGGCAGCTTGGCAAGGAACTTGCATCCCTCGTTCCTGCCTCAAAGGTACCGAGGACATGAAGAAGCGATGAAAACGGCTCTGAGCATTTTGGGATGGATCGCGGTGGTGGGGACACTGGCCCCTTTGCTTCATACCGACAAGTGGTGGATTCGGATATTCGATTTTCCTCGCCCTCAGTTGCTTGCCTTGGGGATCCTGGCTGTGGTCGGTCTCCTCGCAACCCATAACTTTCGCAGTATGGGGGTGCCGGCTCGGACGCTGGCTCTGTCGCTGCTTGCGGCTTGTGGATACCAGATGTATCGGATTCTGCCTTACCTTCCCGTTTTCTCGCCCCAGGTGCTTGCTACTTCGGACGCGTCGCTTCGGTCTCCGGTCAGCTTGCTGGTTGCGAACGTCCTCATGACCAACCGCAAAGCTGCCGAGTTCCTGGAATTAGTCAAGCGGGAAGAGCCCGACGTCGTCCTTGTCGTGGAAACGGACGACTGGTGGGAGAAGCAACTTCGCTCTCTTGAAACCGAATACAGGCATCACCTCAAGTGTCCTTTGGACAACACGTACGGAATTCTGTTTTATACGCGTCTGGAGTTGGTTGATTCCGAAATCCGGTTTCTCTTGGAGGACGACATACCCTCCGTTTACGCCCGCATTCGCCTGCCTCGCGGCGAGTTGGTGGATTTTTACGGATTGCACCCCGAACCTCCAAGCACCTTTCAGGATACGGACGAACGGGATGCCGAGTTACTGCTGGTAGGAAGAGAGGCGAAGAACGCCAGCCATCCGGTTATCGTTGCCGGAGACCTGAACGACGTTGCCTGGTCGCATACCACCCGCCTGTTCCAGAGGACGAGCGGCCTGCTCGATCCCCGCATAGGCAGGGGGATGTACAATACCTACCACGCGGATTTGCCCTTTCTGCGCTTGCCGATCGACCACGTTTTCCACTCGGCTGATTTCCACCTGGTGGAGATGAAGCGCCTGGGACATTTCGGTTCGGATCACTTTCCGATCTTCATTCAGCTGGATCTGGAGCCTCGGAAGGTAGAGCGCCAGCCGACCCCCCAACCCGACCAGGAAGATCTGGAAGAGGCCGAAGAGATGATCGAGAAGGAACGCTGAACCGGGAGACCGGCTTCCGTAGAGCTCGGGCAGAAAGAACCGCGCGGCAGCCGACGGTAATCAGCGGCCGCGCATGAGGTCCAGGACCGTTTCCTAGCGGCGACGCCCGAACGTCGTCTCTTCGACGTACTCGGGGCTGTTTTTGATCTCTTGAGTCGTCGCTCGCACCCGGATTTCCTTGTTGTTCCAGTCGATCCGATCGATCCGTTCTCGACGGAGCAAGACTGGCTTCCCACCTGGCATGTTGGAGGTGTCGATCAGGATCGAATCGACCACCCAGCTGTCGCGGTCAACCAGGAAGTCGTCGATGTGGCCAATCTCACCGTCGGTCGCCCTGATGTGGTAACCGGCCACATCCTTCGCGCTTCGAAGCTGGCTGTCGGCCACGCGGCGCTCGGATGAGGCGGCGGTCCCCATCGTCCCCCGCGCCTCACTTGCGGGGTACGACTCTCCACCGGTCGTTCGGGCGGCAGTTTCCGAGCGCGAGCCATAGGCCCGAGGCGTAGCCGCTGACCCCCAAATGTCCGTACCTTCCCAATAACGGGGGTAGCCGTAGTACTCGGAGTAGCTGCTTTCGTACTCTCGCGAGACGGGGCGTGTAAAGTCTGCGGATGGGCTGTTCTTCACTCTCATCCGATCGATGTTGAGGTTGACTTTGCCCTCATTCCAGTCCACCCGGTCGACGGATGCGGGGGAGATAAGAACCTGTCGACCGGAGAGCCAGGTGCCGGTTTCGACCACAAGGTAACGAACAGCCCACCTCTGTTCATCGAAATAGCAGTCGACGACCTTCCCGATATCGCCATCGACGGCGTGGATTGTGGAGCCCTTTATTTGATTCAAAAAGCGAATCACTTCTGACCTCCTTCGTGAGAAAGCTGTTTACAGTTAGGCGGCCCCGAGAGGGCCACCGGTAGGTGCCTACAGATCATTTTACCGGGCTGCTGGAAGCGATAGAAGAAGCCTTGCGGCGGGAGAACGGGCGGCGGACCGGGCCCTTCACGTAGGCGTGGCTGTCCCCCTATTTCGGCGAGCGCCGAGGCCCTGGGCCCTGGACGGAGGAGCAGATACGATTCATCACTCACGGCACTGTGGGCTGGGTGTCGCGTCGCGCCAGTGGAGCCGAGATACGTAGCCCCTGGAACCTCCCATGGTTGCCGTATTTCTTAACGTTTGTTATTGACATAAGTGTATACGCCCTCCGATAATTGGCTACCTGCCATTCTCTTACGCACGCTCCGCTGCTCCGGTAGTCTGTCCGCTTGGCTTCCGGCTCGGTGCGGGTTTAATGACTTCGAGGCAGGATTCCCGCAGTCAGGCGGTCATTCTTGGCCCTGGAAAGGAGTACGCCATGGACAAGCAAATCCTCATTGCCGTCGTTTCCGGATTTCTTGGTCTGACATCGTTATCCGCTCAGAGTGTCAAGCTCGTTTTTCCGCAAGTCGCGGATGGGGGCGGGGTTCGGACCGAAATCGTCTTAACCAACCCGGGCATCAGCGAGGAGGAAGGGACCATTTACTTTTACGGGGATGACGGTCAGGCCCTGACACTCGGCATAGGCGGAGCGCAGGTCAGCTCACTCCCTTACTCAGTCAGTCCTGGAGGGGTCTTCAGAATCGAGACCGACGGTTCGGGAGCCACGAAGGCCGGGTACGCGACAGTGGTTGTGGGAACCTCGCCCTATGCCTCGCCGGTGACGGGGAACCTCGTCTTCACTCTACCCGGAGGGCAGGTTTCGGTCTCGAGTGCAGACTCCCGCGCGCAGTTTCACATTTTCGCGCAGCGGACACAGTCGGCGAGAACAGGCCTGGCCTTTGCCAACCCGGGGAGTCAGAGCGCGAGTGTTCTTCTTCTATTGAGAGACGGAGCCGGGCACGAGGTCGCACGTAAGACGATTGAACTGGCTGCCGGCCAACACCTTTCCCGCTTCATCGACGAGCTTTTCTCGAACGTTCCCGAGGCTTTTACCGGAAGCCTGCATGTTGACTCGAACACCGACGTCTATGCCCTGGGGCTCAGACAGGAGTCGGACGGCTCTCTTTCGACTCTCGCCGGCTCAGCGACGGCCCTGATTGATTTTGGCGGGAAAATGGTCGCGATGGGGAGCAACGCCGTCATTTCAGGGAACGGTGAGGTGATTGCTTTTTTCAAAGAGGGCGAGTTGTGGATGGTCAACTTCGACGGCAGCGGCCTTCGCCAGGTGACACAGGGCGCGATGGACAACCCCGCTTATCCTGATCAGGTCCACAATGAGAACTTGATGACGATTAGCGATGACGGGGGAAAGGTGGTTTTCTCTTTTGCCAGAAAGGATGCTGCCGACACTGAACTGTTCGTCGTCGATACCTCCACGCCGACTCCGGTGGCTCCTACCAGACTCTCGCCCGGCTTTCGTCCCAGCATCTCGGGTGATGGAAGCAAGATCGTGTTCCAGAACGAAGGCGCGATTATACCGGGAGAGCCAGCGATCTTTGTGATCAACTCGGATGGCTCCGGGCTCAAGCGCATTAGCCCGATAGCCGAGGATTGCGAGCCTGGAGTTCCCTGCCATGGGAGTTTTCACCCTAAGATCAGCGGAAAAGGGGACAAAGTGGTTTTTGTTTCGCGGGAACACGCCTCTCAGAATTCCGATCTGTTCCTGGTGGATTCCGACGGCTCAAACCTGAAGCAACTGACCTTCAGTGGCATAAGCGGCCCGGTCACCATCAACGATGCCGGAGACACGATCGCGTTCCGCGTCACTCAAATCCCTGATTATTGCGGAGTTCGGGCTATTGAGGCTGGTTCAGGTCCGTTTGGCCATCAAATCCTCCCTACTCCGATTTCGATTGCCGAGGCCAGGGACAATCCCACTTTTGTTAACTGCGATCTATGCGGCAACGGAACCCGAGTCCTGATGTTTAAGGGAGCCTTCTGGAGCGGAAGTCAGCTCTATGTCGTCGGCTCAGGGGGAGCCGCGCTGAGAAGGATCTTTGACGGGGACGGACTCAGTGCTTCACTTGATAACGGCGGGACTAGGATTGTCATAGCAGGCGTTTATGACACCAGCCAAAATGTTTGGCTGAATCAGGTCTGGGCTCTGACGGTTCCCTGACGGGGCGGCCCGGATACTGAGGTTTGGAGATCACACCTTCTCCAAACCCCGGACCGCCTAAATAGGGGGACAGCCTGGAACCGCCTTGCTTATTCGGTGTTTCGCTCCGAAACCGATATTTGGCGACTGCAGCTGGACAACCTTGACGCCGACCATGGAGTGACCTCCAGGCTGATTTCATCCACCCGCGTGGACGACTGCCCGACGTTTTCGCCGGACGGCAACAAAATCGCGTTTTACTCCGATCGGTCGGGATCTGGGGAAATCTGGGTATGTGACCGCGACGGATCAAATGCAGGTCAGTTAACTTCGCTCGGGGCGGGGACAACCGAGACTATCCCGCCCAGCCTGGCGCCAAGATGGTCCCCAGACGGCCGCAAAATCGTGTTTGCAGCGCTGATCGGAGGGGGTACCAGGTACTCGTCGTTGATGCCGATGGCGGCGTCCCCCAGCGTGTTACGACTGAACCATTCGCCTCGCTTCCCTGGCCGAATTGGTCGGCAGACGGTCGATCAATCTACTTCCGATCTAATCGCGATGGCATGAGCAGGATTTGGAAGGCGCCTGCCGAGGGTGGAGAAGCGGTGGCGCGGACCTCCAGTGACTCTGACCCAGCCACAAGCATCACCCGACGGGAAATTCCTCTACTACACGAGCGGTTGGTACGGCCAATGGAACGACGTGTGGAGAATCCCGACAGGTGCCGGGGAGCCGACTAAGGTCGTCGAGCGAGCACTTGGCTTCGAAGGTCCGTATGCCGTGGTGGATGACGGGATCTATTTCCTCAGAAAGGCCGACAGAAAAGAGCAGGTGGATCTCTGTTTCCTCACCCTCGCGACCGGCAAGGTGCGAAAGATTCTGACGATCGATCAGTCTCACGTTTCCTTCTTAGCCGTTTCCCCTGATCGCCGCACAATCTTTACACGGCAGGCCAAGGCGGGAGTGACCTGATGCTGGTCGAGAACTTTCACTAGGGTAAGCAGATGGAGGGCCGAGGCTGCTCGACCCGGCCTTCACCGAGGACGCCCTGGAATGGCTGACTGAATAGGCGCTGGAGACACGCGACGTGGCCCCGCTTTGACAAAGTACAAAGTGCTTGATCTTCACCATTGGCGGTGTTATGGACTCGAAGACAACGATCCGATTGTATTTTGGAGGAGTGGGGGCTTTCACCTCGGAGATGCGCTGGACCGACCGCGTGCTGAACTTCTCGAGCAACTATCTGCGCTTCATGTCCGAGCCCGCACCGCCGGCGCCTGACCCTCAGCTCCTCTACTCGTGCGTTACCGGCGATCCGGGCGGTGCCGGCATCTTTCCCCTCAACGCGGTTCGCTGGCGCACGGCGCCGCGCGACATCGCGGTGCTCGTCACGGATTCGAGCGCGACGACGTTCACGGCGGAGCTTTTCCACTTCGGGCCGGAACCGCGGGCACTGGCGGCAGAGTTCCTCCTGCTGCGCCGCGGCGCGTACGAACTCACCATCGCACCCGCCGATCCGGCGCCCGGCGCACCCACGCTGCGGAACTTGTTGGCAGCCTCCTTTGACAACCCGCGAAACAGGGTTTAGACTTACTTCCCGAAAAACCGGAATCGTGGTTTGGTTGGGGCGAGGGAACCACATGCTGGTGAGACACGCCAAGCGTCGGC
>RPQK01000404.1 GCA_003819755.1 Acidobacteriota bacterium
CCCTGCGAGACGCTAGTCGTCCGGGAAATGACCGATGGTACGAACACCAAATAGCTCAGAACGCGAGAATGGGGGCCGAAAATCAGTCCTAAGAGCCTCTTTGACCCGTCAAAATCAGGCAAGTTACTGATAAGACAGGAAATATTCAGGTCCGACCCCGATTTCCCCCCCGATCAATCTGCGGCCGACTACCGCTTCAAGATCCGTGTGTGAACGGGATGTCGGCCGTAAATAGTTATTGCTTAGAGCTTTCCGGTCTGCCTTCCTGGCCAGCGTCCCCTGTGCCTTCCCCACACTGTCGGCGAACTCGGCTTGGATGGGAGGCGGCATCGCGAACCAGGGCTACGGCGACATAAACGTGGTGAACAGCACCCTGGCGGACAATTCCGCTCCAGACGGAGGCGGCGGCATCTTCAACCGAGGGATTCTGAGAATGACGAATGTCACAGTGGTGCGCAACCAGTCCTGGGCAGCCCTCCTCCCCCACCCCGGCGGCGTCGCCAACAAGGGGGGTACCCTGCACTTCACGAATACGATCATCGCCTACTCCGGCGGTGACGGGGATTGTGCTAACTATGAGGGTACGTCGCATGAGGGTACGATCTCCACGAGCCACAACAACTGAGTGGCAGATGGCTCCTGCCGTCGGGATGGTGACGAATTCCACGACGCCGATCCGCTGCTCGGTGCGCTGCTGTATAACGGCGGCCCCACTGCTACGGTAGCGCTGCTCCCTGGCTCAGGAGCGATTGACGCGGGCAGTCCTGCTCACTGCGCCGCGGTGGGCAACAAAGACCAGCGCGGCGCGACGCGCCCACAGGGTGCGGTGTGCGACATCGGCGCGTATGAGGTGGACAGAACGCCGCCGATGGTAAACGACTTCGTCAGTGCCGCGTCTTCGAACAGCCTCGACATTCCCATCACGACCTTCACTGCCACGGACAACGTCGCCGTTAACAGTTACCTGATCACCACTACTTCCACGCCGACGGCGCCAGGCGCCCCGGGTTGGGTTAGAACGGCTCCCACGACCTTTACGCTCGCTTCTTACGGCAGACAGATCCTGTATCCCTGGGCAAAGGATTATGACAACAACGTCTCGGCGGCCTTTCCTTTTCCGAGCCTGGTGACAGCGTGTTCTGGCGTCACTCTGGTGACGAACACCCTCGACAGCGGCCCAGGTTCCCTGCGCCAGGCGATTGCGGATCCGTGTTCGGGGAACACCATCTATTTCGATTCGGGCATGTCCGGCATGACCATCGCCCTCTCGTCACAGCTGGTCCTCAGTAAAAACGTGACGATCGACGGGTCGTCGCTCACGAGGCAAGTGAGCATCAGCGGCGAGAACGCTGCACGGGTGTTCCATGTCAATCCGGGTGTGACCGCGGCGCTGAAATGGCTGTGGATCGTTTCAGGCCATACCGGTACCGAAGCAGGGGGCGGCCTCTATAATGACGGCACGCTGACCGTGACAAACTGCTTTCTTGTACGGTCACTCCGCCAGTTGGGGGGGCGTGATCCTGAACCACTGGGGGACGCTCACGGTGACGAACAGCACCCTGGCGGGGAATTCCGCAACCGTTGACGGCGGCGCCATCCGCAGCGACTACGGCACCCTCGTGCTCGCGAACAGCACGCTGTCGGGGAACCATGCCTCCGGCAACGGCGGCGGCCGGTCTTTCGTCGGTGGCGCGCCAACAGGGACCAACTGCACGCTGTCGGGGAATTGGGCCTCCGCCGGCGGCGGCATCCACAATTACGAAGGTACGCTGAACTTCGCCAACACGATCGTCGCCAACTCCACCAGCGGCGGGGATTGCAGCGGCAGTGCGAGCGGCTTGATCGGCACCAACCGCAACAACCTGGTGAGAGATGGCTCCTGCTCGTTGGGGGGCGTCAACTTCAGGAGCGGCAACCCGCAGCTGGGTGCTCTGGCTTTTAACGGCGGCCCTACGCAGACGATGGCGCTGCTAGGCGGCTCCCCCGCTATCGACGCCGGCGATGACGCCACCGGCGCAGCCTCTCCGGTCAGTGGCAGAGACCAGCGCGGCGTGGCGCGTCAGGGCGCACACTGCGACATTGGCGCGTATGAGTATGTTGACTATAGCGCGAGTGCAGACACGATCAAAAGGAGTGCAATCACCAGGGGAGACGCGACCGCGTGGGCCGCCAACTGCGTGCAGGAGCATTTCCGCTTCATTCGAGGCCTCCGGTATGTGAGGGCAGCCTGCTCACTACCTGTCCTTCGCAGGGCATACTACTCCCGGGGAAAGGTCGAGTCAAAAGTGCAAGTCGCGTCCCTAATCCGTGAATAAGGAGAGCGCAGGGCTCTGGCAATGATCACAGAGCCGCGCACGGAGCAAGCTTGCGAGCGAAGTAAGCGGACCACCCAACGCACCTTGAAGGCTCGAGCGGTGGTCCGCTTACTTCGCTCGCAAGCTCGCTCCGTGCGCGGCTCTGTGATCATTGCCGCGACGATAGCCTCACGGATTAGGGTCGCGGCACGGCCGTCTCGGCCGCGCCAAGATCGGCCTAGGGCGCCGTATGCCGCGGGTGACGGCTCTTCAAGTACGGAAGGGCCGGATAAAACGCCGGCGTCCCCCTGCCGCCGCACTTCACTCTCTTAAGCTCTGGCACCGTGGGACCTGTTCATGACGTAGAGCCCGGCGCCGATAAGCGCGGCGAGCAGGAGGAGCATGCCCCATTGTGAGAGGGTGGGTATGCCGCTCGAGTCCCAGATCGCAAAAACATCGGGGTCGGCCGGCAGCGTGAACGTCTCATCCGCGGTCGTCACCGTGATGGTGACGGGGCCGGGTGGGAGGTTCGGACTCGATCCGGAGCGGATAGCGGGCGTGATCGTCATCCACATGCAGCAGCAATCCGCCCGCGCGCGTTTCGAGCCAGGCGGGCAGCTTTCGATTGGAGGCGTCCACGACCGTCAATCCCGTGTACCGAAGTGCGGTTTCTCCCTGCTCTGAACACAGCTCCAGAGCAGTCCGGCCGGCGTCGATCCGAGGGGTCAGGTCACCCCACAGTCTCAACTCGAGGGTCAGCGGACCCGAAGCGTCAGCCGCCTCGCCTCTTCCCGGTCCTTCCGGCTCGCAGCGTTTTTCAGCGGAGCGACCAGGCCGTTGCCGGTTTGCAGACGATTACACGTTTCACGTCTTCAAGAGCCCTGTTTTGGATTGTCTCGGGCAGGCACAATCGCATTGGGTGAATCCGAGAGAGGATTGCTGCCCTTCTGGCCTATGCTGCAACTAAACGATTTGGTGTCCTTCGAGGGACGGACAGTGGAGGAGATCAGGCAATCCTTCCGAGAGGCTGTAGATGATTACGTTGAGCTGTGTGAAAAACAGGGTAAGCCCACCCACAAGTCATACAAAGGAAGCTTCAATGTGCGCATTTCTCCGGAGCTTCACAGACTTGCCGCTCAGAAGGCCATCAAAAAGGTCACTCTCTAAACCAGCTCGTTCAGGAGGCCATCGAGAAAGAAGTCTCGGAAAGTGCCGGCGGAAGAAAGTAGAGCCAGGCTGTTTACCACGATACGCGCTTTGCCAGCAGGGAAATGGGAGGGCAGAGCTTCAAATTCAACTTCCGGAAATTGAATCTTGAAGCTCTGACCCCCTTCACCCACAATCTTCTCCAGCAGCTTCATCTGGAACTCCCCCAGGTTGACGCCGTTGTCCTGAATCTCGCTCGCTTTCGCCACATTCGGCAGGTGCCTTTTTGTCCTCACGTACTGATCCAACTCGGCGAGCGGCATCAGCCGGTAGTCAGGCTCGAAAACGTAGTCAGGAACGGGAGTAGCTGGCGCGCCATAGAGGATTGTTCCTCGCACCCGCAGGTTGCCTGCTACGTCCAGGCGTTGTGTCGGCGCACTGATCCCAATCCCCACATTTCCCGTATTCGAGATCACCATCCGCTCGGTCAGCAGGTCGCGGTCGACGAATGAAGATCGGCCATTTTGGCAGGGGTCGTGGCCTATGAAGACCAATGCGCCATATTCGAGCATTGTTCCACTTACCCCGCCCCGAAACTGCACCTTCCCAAGGAAGTCGCCCGGTTGCATGTTGAGAGGAGCGGTATTGGTTCCCCGTGCCCTCTCAAAGAGAAAGGCTGGGCCGAAGCCGGGGCCGGTCGAGTTATACCGGCGGAACTTCCCGATCGCCTGGCTGCCCTCCACCACCAACTGGCGGTCGGGAGCCGTGGTGCCGATGCCGACGTTAGTCTCCGCCGTGGCGTAATTGAATCCCTGCACCCCGCCCAGCACCAGGCTGTTCGACCGGCTGACATAAGCGCGGAACCCGATGGCCGTGGCATTGGTGACCGGGTTTGTACCGGGGCTCGGCCCGGGACTCAGATCCGCAGATGCGCCAACAAATGTGTTGTTGGCTTCTACGGTATTCGCCTTCCCGGATGAATGACCGAAAAAGGAGTTTGAGTCGCCGGTTGTGTTGTTCCTGCCGGTGTCCTGGCCAAAGAACGAGTTGTGGCTGCCATCGGTGGTGGAACCGCCGGCGAACTTGCCGAAGAAGGAGTTGTCCGTGCCTGTGGTATTCAGGGATCCCGCACCGAGACCGAAGAAACTGTTGTTCGTCGATTCGGTAAAAAGCGGCTGGACGCCGCCGAATCAATGTAACCGGCTACCGTGAGAGTGGAAGTCGGCTTGGCTGTATTGACTCCCACGCGGCCTTCTCCGTCCACCAACCACCGCGACTTGCCCGTTGTCTCGTCAAAGAGCCCGAGTGAGCCATCCCCGCCTTCCTTGCTCCGTAGCCGGTACTCCCGCCCGCCAGCCCCGGTATCCTCGATTGCCAGCGCGGGAGCCGTTCCCTTAAGGTGCAGCTGTGCTCCCAGCACCGAAGTGCCTAGACCGACCCGGCCCTGATGATCGACGTAAACGCTATTGCGCGGGGCGTTCTGCTCGACCACGATCGGTTGGTCCTCGCCGGTCCCTTCGGCGACCACTTCATGAAGGACCGTCCAGTGCGGCCAATGATCGGGATCGGGTCCGGCTGGTACTCGGACGCGCAGCGTGTCGCCTGTCAGCCGGCAGGGTGCGAAGATCTGTGGGTCCGACTGCGCGGCGGCCCGCCCCTCGGGCAGGCACCGCGAGTTGGACGTTCACGCGGTGTTCGTCGTCGGCCTCTCGGGTTTCATCGGCGATCGTTGGGTCGTGCGTGGGGGCTGGCAGTCGCACAGGTTCGGCAACGACGAAAACATGACGCAACAGGTGTTCGTCGGCGTCGGGCGCCTGTTCGGGCGGTAAGCGTGACCTGAGCATTACCGGCTCATCTTCCAGCCTTGATCACCCTCTCCACCAGCGTTATCTTGACCTCTGAATCGATTCAGGTTCTTCGCGCCGACGGCAGCGTGTTGGTCGAGAAGCAGGAGCTTTTCAGCGCTGTGCGGTCTCAAGCTCCGTTTCGTTGAACGGAGGAACAAGGTTATGTTACCGTATAGATGCGTGCATAGCTGTGGTGAATCATGCCTTTAAACATTAGAAACTCCGAGACTGAGCGGCTCGCGGAGGCGGTGGCCAACATCACGGGCGAAACGAAGACGCAGGCCGTTACGCAGGCACTGCGTGAGCGTCTTACCCGCCTGCGTCGGGAGCGCTCCAAACGCAGTCTGGCAGACGAGTTGGACGAAATCGCCAAACAGTGTGCCCGGCTGCCGGTTCGGGATTCCCGGCCGGCCGACGAGATCCTGGGGTACGATGAACAGGGGCTGCCACGCTGATGGTCATCGATACGTCCGCTTTGCTGGCAATACTCCTGGATGAGAACGAGCGTCGTGTTTTTAACGAGGCTATCGAAGCAGCCGAGTCGCGGTTCATGTCCGCCGCCTCGTTTGTGGAGGTGTCGATCGTCATCGAGTCGCGGTTTGGCGCCGAGGGTGTTCAAACTCTCGACCTGTTTTTGGATCGCGCAGGCATCGAACTTGCTGTCGTGGACGCGGAGCAAGCCAAGATTGCCCGGCGTGCCTTTAGTCGCTTCGGCAAAGGACGCCATTCAGCCGGGCTAAACTTCGGGGACTGTTTTCCCTATGCCCTCGCCATGGTCCGAGGTGAACCGCTCCTTTTCAAAGGGGACGACTTCGCTCAGACCGACGTGCGACGGGTGGCATAGTTTCCGCTATTCATGGGGCACCGCTATGCCGAAAGGGCGGCCATAGCCCTGTCTGCAGCATTGTCGACACAATCATCGGGAAGTAGCCCCAAATCATCGCAATAAGAATGGTATCAAACTATTGAGGAGCAATGGTTTGGAAATACGCCCGGCTGGATTCGAACCAGCGACCTTCGGCTTCGGAGAACACAGCGCCAAAACCTGTAACCCCTTTACTTTCAACGAATCTTCCCTTTCCTTCACCTGGCGAGATCTTGGTTTAAGTTGGATTAATTTGATTGATTTGGATTGGCGTGGGCACAATTCCGGGCACAACTTGAGGATACTGAGCGCCGGGTTGTTACGCCTCTGACCATCTCATCCTGCAACTACATTCCAGTTGCACTCTTTTTACTTCTAGAGCATATTGGACGCGTGAGCAAGCACGAGAAACTGGTCCGCCGGTTTTTGTCCAAACCGGCGGACTTCTCCTACAGCGAGCTGCGTACTCTGCTCGGCGGGTTTGGTTATGAAGAGATCGCAACCGGTCGCACTGCTGGCTCACGGGTAGCCTTTTTCAACCGTCAGACGCTGCACGTGATCCGACTGCACAGGCCTCACCCGTCGAACGTACTGAAGCGATATCAATTGGATCTGGTTGAGGACGAATTGCGGAATCAGGGAGCAATACCATGAAAGATACACTGCATTACAAGGACTTTATCGGATCGGTCCGTTTCAGCGAAGAAGACGGGGTGTTCTGCGGCAAGATTGAGGGAATAAACGATTTGGTGTCCTTTGAGGGACAGACAGTGGAGGAGATCAGGCAATCGTTCCGCGAGGCCGTAGACGATTACGTCGATCTGTGTGAA
>RPQK01000405.1 GCA_003819755.1 Acidobacteriota bacterium
TACGAAGAAAGAATCGCGAGGGAGAGCCGTAAGGATGAAGGATGAAGGATGAAGGATGAAGGATGAAGGAAAAAGGGTGAAGGAAAAAGGGTGAAGGGTGAAGGATCAAGGATGAAGGATGAAGAAGAGATCGTTTTCCTTCATCCTTCATCCTTCATCCTTCATCCTTTGGGCACGGCCGCGCTCCTAGCGCCTACCGTCCCTCTATGCTCCTCTGCAACTCGGCTCGCAGGGCTCGCAGCTTCTCGGCGTCGGGTGCATTCTCGGTTTCGGCAAGGTAAGCGTCAAGGTGAGCGACTGCTTCCTGCAGATGGTTTTCCTTGACGGCCACGTTAGCGAGGTGAACGCGGGCCCGCGCGGCCCCTTTGGGATCCAGAGTGAGAGCCCGCGAGAGCGCGGAGCGGGCGGCTAATGTCCGATCCGTGGTCAGATACGCCACTCCAAGCAAGAGGAAGGTCCTGCCGACGTTAGGTTCCACCGAGCTGGCATTTTCGAGATCTGTAACCGCCCCCGCGTACTGCCCCTGTTCGAATTTGCAGATGCCGGAGCCTCTTAGCGCCGGGCCATACTTTGGATTGAGCTCGAGGGCACGGGCAAAATCGGCAGCCGCATTCGCCTGCTCTCCGAGAGCGAGGCGGACATGGCCGCGCTCGGCCAACGCCTGAAAGTAGTCGGGGTAAAGCTCTATTGCCCTGGAGAAATCCTTAACTGCCTCCTCGAGTTTGCGGCTTGCGCCCTCTTTGAGGCCTTCTTCAAACGCCTTCTGGGCCGCCCTCGGTACTCTCTGGGCAGCCTCCTTCGCCGAGGTAACAGGAGAAGAGGAGGTGTTTGTTGTCTCGTCGGATCGAAGGCGGAAGAAGATGTTCGCCTGAATCCTGATTTGGAAGCCCCGCCCGGTATCAGCCAGCACCTGATCCGCAATGTGATTCTGCGCCTCGGCTGTCGCGATGAGTACGTACCGGCCCTGCGGAAGCTCAGAGATCTGATATCGCCCCATATCATCCGTGCGTGCCTGACGGGTGATTCCGGACATTCCGGTTAGGGTGACGGTCACCCGGACAGCCGGTGAACCATCGGGCAGTCGGACGGTTCCGTAAACCGTGTAAGCAGGTTGGGCATAGACCACGATGGGGAGCAGAGACAGGTAGATCAGAGTGTAAATCAGAAAGCGCCAGCCACGTGTCCGCATACTGATCAAGACGCCCGCTTGGGCAGGAACGATCCAGCTGATCGGGTGAAAACAAAAAAGGGGCGTCCGGTGACGGACGCCCCTCGAGTTGGTGAACAGGGCCGACTTAGAAGTAGATCTTCGCGGCTATCTGAATGACGCGGCGGTCACCACCGGCAGCGCCGTTCAGACTGCTGACTTCACCCAGCGCGCGTCCCAGCCTCAGCGAGGAGGCGGTGGTCCCGGTGGGCGGGTTAACGCCCGTACGGGTGTTACGCACGTAGGAGTTGTTGAAGGCCATCTTCGAAGTGTAGTCGGACCAATCCGAAGCGAGGTTCCACGTCAAACCACCGTTAAACCCATTAAAGCTCGGGTGGTTAAACACGTTGAACATCTCGAGACGGATCTGCAAACGACGGGTCTCATCCCCTCCCGGAAGCGGGAAATTCTTGAAGACCGAGAGGTCGTGAACGTTGGTTCCGGGGTTCGAGAGGTAGTTGCGCGGGCCGAAACCAGCGCTTCCGATCTCAGGAAGCCTCAGGACCGTCGGATCGAACCACTGGTCGCGAGTCCTCGGTCCGGTGGCGTCGCCAGTCAGGAGCATGCGAGCCCCGATGTCGGGAGACCCGGTGATACTGCGGCTGGTTGACGGCTGGAAACCGGCCATGCCGATTTCAGCGGGTCCACCGGAAACGAACTGGCTGATGCCGGAGATTTCCCAGTTGTCGAAAATACCTTTGGCCAGCCAGAAGTCGCCCAGTTTCGGGCTCAGTTTCGGCAGGTTCCACACGTAGTTGATCGCAAGGATATGCCGGCGATCGTGGCCGGCACGCCTGTACTCGCGCTCCCTTACGTCGTACGCCACCGTTGAGCTTGTGTCACCGTCAGCAGTGCTCATCGCCTTGCCGAAGGTGTAGGCGAGGGCATAGGTGAAGTTACGCGTGAACTTGCGGTTCACGGTTACTTGCATCGAATGATAGTTGGAAGAGCCTGCGCCTTCCAGGAAATTGATGGAGCCGTAGCCGGGATACTGACGCAACAGGTTGGCCTGGAGGGCCTTGGAGCCGTCGAACTTCAATCCCTTGTCTTTGTAGACCTGAGGAATCGTGTCATCCTGATCCGGCACGATGCCGCCCGGGAACCTGGTCGGATCCTGGGCCCACTTCTGGAACGTGGTGCCGATCGGGATGGCGTTGAGGTTGCGCCTCTGAGGGTTGTGGCTGGACAACGAGCCGACATAGCCGACGCTGATTACAGTGTCATAGCCGATGTCGCGCTGGACCTGCAGGCTGAAGTTGTGAATGGTCGGCTGCTGACCGGCCGGATCCACGCCGAACACGCTGCTGACGCCCAGGGCGACCTCGCCCGTGCTGGTGCCGACAGTGTCCAGGTTCCCCCAGGTAAACGTGGGAGTAATGTTGTACTTCGGGCCGCCAACCGCCGCGAAGGCCAGCGTGTTGCCGGAAGTCCGGTCGTAGAACAGGCCGTAACCGCCGCGAACGACCGTCTTGCCGTTCCCGAATACATCATAGGCGAAACCAAGACGCGGTCCGTAGTGGATGCCGCGATCCTCGATACCGCCGCGCAGGTAGCCGTCCATCGCGTATCCCAGCCCATTGAATGCGTCGCCGGAGCCAGGAACGATACGTCCGACCAGGTAGGACGGGTAAGTTACGGACGGATTGGCGCGGTCGATCGCGGTGCCGCCCGGACCGGGGAAGTACAGGCGAACGGCCTTACTGGCATCGTACAGCGCCGGGTTGAAATAGGAGGCCTGCAACCGCTGGTCATACTGCGGTTGAATCCAGTAGAAGCGCATGCCGAAGTCGAGGGTCAGCTTCTTGGCCACCTTCCAGTTGTCCTGCAGATACCACTCCACGTTGGTGTTGCGATACTGCCCCTGGTAGATCGACTTCTGCGGTTCCGAGAGACTATCGAAGTTGCCCAGCAGAGCATTCGAGTAAGGATGATTGGTGTTACCCGGGTTGCTGTTGCTGTGGGCAAAGTTGATGGTCATCGAGCCGCCCGCCGCCTGGTCCTTCCGGCTGCGCTGGACGAAAACTCCTCCCTTGAGCATGTGGTTGCTCCACACCTTGGACACGTTGTCGATGAAATCGAACGTGGTGTTGGAGTTTTTGTACGGGAACTGGGAGTAGTTGTTGATGACACCAAAGGTGTTGCCGGGAATGCCCGAGAAGTTCACGTTGATGAACTGCGCCGGGTTGTACGGGTAAGGCGGCTTGAAGGTCATTCCGAAGCCGGAATACGTGGCCTCCAGGCCCTCGCCCGTCTGCGGATCGAGTGTCAGGTTGTTCTGGCTCGGGCCGAAGACGAATTCGTTAACCAGGGTGGGCGAGATGTTGGTGGTGATATTCAAGGCCGCGTTACGCGCAGGACCCTGCTTGAAGATGGTCGGGATCAACGGGAAGTTCTGACCCGAGGTCCAGCCAACTCCATAGGGCAGGATCTGCATGTCGGAGTCCTGGGTGAACCGGCCGAAAATCAGCGTCTTTTCGCCGAGGCTATAGTCGACCCGGATATTGTCCTGGCGACGGGGATAGCCGCTCGACGCCTGCGAGTTGTGGTTGTACTGAGGCAGGGTCGAGGGGCTGTTAGCGAACTTGTTGAACAGCTTCAGAATGGCAACGCCGCTCGGGTTGAGACGGTCAGCCGGGATCTTGTTGTTCGGGAACGGCTGTCCGGTCAAAGGATCCTTGATTGTGATGGCTACGTTATTTCCGTCTCGGGTTTGGCTGAAGTCGCCCGCGACTTCAAGATCCGTCGGCATTCGGACTTGCCGGGGTGTGGTCGGGACCAACTGCCGGTGCCATTCCTGGCCCCAGAAGAAGAACAACTTCTCCTTCATCTTACCCTTCGGAATAACGGGCCCGCCGAAGTTGTAGCCGGCGTAGTTGTAGCGGTACAGGGAACGGGGGTTAACTTCGCTCCCGTCGGCCTTGCGACCGTCCGCATTGTTAAAGAACGTGTTGGCATTGAAGCCTTCATGGCGGTGGAACAGGTAAGCGGTGCCGTGATAGTCGCTTCCTCCGCCACGGCTGACGATTTTGATATCGCCGCCGGCCGCGCGGCCGAACTCGGCTTGGTAGTTGGACGTCAGGACCTTAAACTCAGCAATGGCGTCCATGTTCATCATGACGTGCTGAGTGCCGTTCGACCCAGTGTCAACGTTTGTTGACCCGTCGATTGTCAGGTTGTGCTGGTTGGCGCGGGTTCCGTTGACGCTGATGTTGCCGAAGCCGCCCGGTCCGGCAACCTGGTAGTTGCCGCCCGTGTTGACGACACCGGGGATGACTTTCAGAAGGTCAAGAACGTTACGGCCGTTGAGGGCCAGTTCCTGAACCTGCCGGCCGGTAATGACTTCTCCCATCTCGCCGCTCGTCGTCTTGACTTGCAGCGCGCCGGCATCGGCCGTTACCTGGATGGTCTGCTGGACTTCGCCGACTTCCAGCATCATCTCGCCTGTGGTCTGGCGGTCAGCAGCATTCAGGATAACGCCGGATTTGATCAGGGTTTTGAAACCCGTCAACTCGACCGCTACGGTATATTCACCGGGTTGCAGGGCCGGGAACGAAAACCCCCCATTGTCCTGAGTGACCGTTTCCGAGGAAACGTTGGTTCTGATATTCGTCGCTTTTACGGTGGCTCCGGGAACAGCCGCCTTCTGCTGGTCGACGACAGTGCCCGACAAGCTGGCCTGGCTCGTCTGGGCCATGATCGGAGGCAGTAGCAAAAGGCACACTGCCACGCACACAATAAGAAACCGAGTCATACTTTGTCCTCCCCATGAGTGGATGAAAGATGGGTGGTTGAGAGTAGGTTGGTTGAACAAAAACGAACCTTAACTTTCGGAGCCCGGGACAGACAGCCTTATCTTGCGTTAAGTCGGGCGGGTAAGTCAACAAAGTAGTCAACAAGCGGGGTTGACCTTGGGGTAAATACCTAACCGGCTGACACGGGCGCGTTTAGGCTCTCGCGGGGGGGAGTGAAGCGCGGGTCTTCGAGAAAAGTTAGCGTGGTGGGGGGTGAGGCGCAATCTGACAGAGCCGCACGCGCGGCGTTTTCTGCGGGCGGAGCGACCCGGCCCGACCGATCAACGCCCTTCTTGGGCGAAATAGCGTTGACCGCTCGGGCCGGGTCGCTCCGCGCGCAGAAAACACCGCGCTTGCGGCGGCTGTGTTAACCCGTGAAACGCGACGATTCTACAGCTTCAGATCCGTCTTGGCCTTCGCGACGGCAGCGTCCAGACCGTCGACCGTGCCGTTGTGGCGCGGTTTCCAGATTTGCTCCAGGTACTCCCGGGCCTTGGTCGACGCCGGACCGCCAATCGCCACAGCCTTGATGAAGGATTGTTCCGCCTGGTCCAGCTGCTGCGCCCGCCACTGGCACATCCCGATCATCAGGTAAGCCGTGTCGTTCT
The DNA here is from genome assembly GCA_003819755.1 of Acidobacteriota bacterium. GTDB lineage: Bacteria > Acidobacteriota > UBA6911 > RPQK01 > RPQK01 > RPQK01. Next base: position 5,607 of record RPQK01000405.1, read on the forward strand.
TCGGAGCGAACTTCAGGGACTGCTCGAAATTCTGCGTAGCGGTGGCGCAGTCTTTGGCGGCATACGCCTGGCCGGCTTTCAGCGCGTAAGCGGTCGCCTTGTGACGGTTCCAGACGTCCGGCGCCCAGCCCTGAGGCGGAGCATCTTCGGGGAAGGTCTGGAGGAAGGTGCTGTAGTATTCGAGCGCCTTCGGAACGTTCTTCTGGGCATTATTGTATTCGGCCAGCCAGAGCAGGTAGAAAGCGCCGTCCTTTGGCCCGCTCGCCTCCAGGATCTTCTGGCTGTACTCGGCGGCCTTCGGGCCGTTACTGGTGGCCATATACGCCTGGGCCAGCATCGCGGTCATCTGAGGGTTCGGATTCGCCGCATTCAGCTCCTCGCCCAGCGTAATCGCTTTGGGGTAGTCTTTGTTCTGAAAAGCCGTCATGAACTGCTGCGTTTTCACGGTCGGGCTGTTCGGGAACAGTTCCACTACCTTGGCCATGACCGCATTGGCTTCCTGGGTCTTGCCGGCCTTTTGCAGCTCCTCCGCCGTCTGGAGGAAAAAGCTCTCCATATAAGGCAGGATTTTTGCTTGCGGGGGCAGCTTTTTGGTGAAGTTTTCGAGCTTCTGAACTCTGAGGTTCGGGTCAGCCTCCTTCATGATCGTACCCTGAACCTGTTCAAGATGCTTGGCATACAGCCAGTCCGACTCCGGCGTAACGCCTTCAGGCGGTTTGACTGGATCCTGAGCAAGGGCTGTGGTCATTACGGAGAAGACCAACAGAACGGACAGGCCAATGAAGAGGTAAGGTCGCAGCTTCATCGAAGGACTCTCCTTAAGCTTAAGTATTGTGACCAAAAATCATGGGCTCCCGACGAGCCGTTTTCGCATCATAACAGAATAGGGGCGCGGATGAGAACCTAACTAAATTGTACCTTTTGTATTGCCTGCTCAAGAACCGGGCAACCGCCTGCGTGCCAGGAATCGAAACTTTTTGCTCCGAGTGCATGTCTATTAGGGCGAGGTAATCGAAAATGGAATGGGGTGTTCTTCGAGACTTGGCTGCCGGGGCGGGAACGGTGATTCTGCTGGCCGCGACCCTGGCCCTGGGTGTTCTTATCGATAGGCGGCGCAAGGGTTGAAGCCGCGTTTTAAACAGAGCCGTAAGCGGAGCGTCTTCAAGCGGAGCGACCCGGCCCGTACAGGCAGCGACGTTTGTATCCCGGTTGGCTGCAAACTGTTCGGGCCGGGTCGCTCCGCATAAGACGCTGCGCTCACGGCTCTGTGGGGCCTGGAGCAGGTGCTGCTGTTGGCGCCGGCGCTGGAGTTGGAGGGGGTGCCGGACGAGCTTCCTTCACCTTTGGCCCCGGGGCTGGAGTTGGA
>RPQK01000406.1 GCA_003819755.1 Acidobacteriota bacterium
ATTGCCAACACTCTCAGGACCACCATCGGCGGCACACGTGCCACCATGTTTCGCGAACACGGCGACGAGTTTGAGGTGCTTGTACGGTATGGCGAAACCGACCGGAAGAATCTGGACAAGGTCCTTGATACCCCTATCCAGACGCCATCCGGCAAAGTGATTCCCCTGCGCAGCCTGGTCAGCCTCGCGCCTGCGGAAGGGCCGATTGAAATCGAACGCAAGAACAACGAACGCAACATTATCGTCAGCGCTAACCTCGCCGACCGTGACCTGGGGAGCGTCATCGAGGATCTGCAAGCCCGCCTCCGGGAGCTGTCAGTCCCGCTCGACTTCGCCGTGCTCCTCGGGGCGGAGTACGAGGAGCAGCAGAGAGCTTTCAACGACCTGATCATGAGCATGATTCTAGCGATTGTTCTGGTGTACCTGGTCATGGTCGCGCAGTTCGAGTCCTTCCGTTACCCGTTTATCATCATGTTCTCGATTCCGCTCGCGCTCGTAGGTGTCGTGTTGGCGCTCGTTCTCACCAACACGACGTTCAACATGCAGGGCTTTATCGGGGCCATCATGCTTGCCGGCATCGTCGTCAATAACGCGATCGTTCTCGTCGACTACACGAACCTGTTGCGCCGCGAGCATAATTACTCGCTGCGTCAGGCGTTGGAAGTCAGCGGCAGACGCCGCTTGCGGCCGATCCTGATGACCACGCTGACCACAGTTCTTGGCTTGGTTCCTATGGCCCTTGGCATCGGCGAAGGTTCGGAGCTTCAAGTCCCGATGGCGCGCGTGGTCATTGGTGGGTTGTTGTCCTCCACGCTGATCACGCTGATCTTCATTCCCACGGTTTACATGATGTTTGAAGCCAAGCGAGTCAAGGAAGAAGCGGCCGAGATGGTCGCCGAGGCCGAACCGGCGAAAGGATGACAGGTTGACAGTGACAGAAAAGGACCTCAAAGACCCCAAGGACCCCAAGGACCGGCGGAATCAACGTCCTTGGGGTCCTTGAGGTCCTTGAGGTCTTTGAGGTGTCACCTCGTCGTCTGTTCCGCGGGCTCCTGAATGATCTCCACGGCGTTCACGAGCGCGTAGTTTGTGACGGGCTGGAAATTGAAGACCAGCTTGCCTTGGGCGTTCGCTTCCAGCCCGTGGAACTCTTTCATCAGGGCCCGGTCCGATCCTCCTGCTTCCACGAAAACGTCGAAGTGCTTCAAGAGAATCACACCGTTACAGTAAACGTCGAAGATCCGGCTGCCTGGGCCGCCTTTGCCCAGGTTGTCGCGCCCGAAGTAGGCCTCCCGGAAATGAAGGCGAGCGGTGTAGCTGCCGGGAGCCACAGGAATGCAATAGGTGAAGTTGCCGAACCTCTCGCTGCCGTAAATCTGGGGTGAATCGCTGCCTGTAACGCGCTCCGAATAGCTGACCCGCCGTCCGCCGGCGAAATAACGGTCGGCTCCCCACAGAGTCCGGTCCGTCGAATAGACCGGGAAAGAGCTCGTCGTTATCTGGATCGGCCGGATGCGTCCCGGTATGCCAGGCAGGATTTCGATAGCGTTCAGGATGGGCTGGCTCTTGCGCGGCTTAAGACGCAGATGAAGAGCGCCGTCCGCGGACGGTGTTACATCGGTCAACACCTTGATGTCAGCGGTTCTTGCCCCGCCGGCGTCGGCGATAATGTCGAAAATGGACAGGGTTGGCTGGCCATTTACAAACAAGTCGAAGAGCCTGGTTGTCTCGCCTCCGCCTTCAGTCTGGTCCGCCCCGTAGAGGATTGGTTCGGCGAAATAGAGCCGCACTTCATAGATATCCGGGTTAAGGGGAATGTCGTAGGAGAAGTCTCCTTCCCGGCCAGTCTGCCAGATTGCCGGATCTTCGGCCCGGGAAATTGGAACGGTGGTGGAGAACGGCCGGCCGCCCGCGAAGAATCGGTCTCCGCCCCAGATCCTTCCGACTTGATCAATATACCGGCTTGCCGAATTGCCGCACAAAATCCGCACTTCTTCACCGGGCAACCCGGGAACCGATGAAACCGGGAGTGGCGACGGGTCCGCCTGAGAAGAGGGAGGGCCCGACCAACGGACACTCAGAACCGACAAGGACAGGATAAGGACCATCAGGCCGGCAAGCGAGTAAACCGGAGCAGGGATTCCGCGGCGCGAATTTGGCCGGTTCCCATTCAGGGGGGCGATCGGTCGGGGATGTCCGGGCGACTCATGCACAGGTGCGGGCTGCGACGGAGAGGATGCGCTTGCAGGCGTAACTGCCCGGTCGGCAATCGCGAGCGGCGCCCCTCCGTTGTCTCCTTGCGCTTGGTCGCAGAGCTCGAACACCGGCACGTACTGCCCCTTGGGCAGCCAAATCTTGATGGCGTGATTTCTCCCCTCGTTCCGGTAGTACTTGAGCAGGCGAAGCCTCAGGCGATTCGCGTCGACCCGCACAATCGGATCCCGCTTGGGCTCAAAGGTATCCGGTCGGCCGAAAGCCTCCAAAGCAATCGTATATTCTTTGATCTGATCGGTTTCGCCCCGGAAATGTTTCTCGCACACATAGGACAGAAACGTGACGAGAGTCGGGGCACGGGATAAGTATCTCGACGACAAGACGCCGGCGAGTTCCGCCCGCATCTCATCGACTCTTGGCATGTCTCGGTTTGAAGGCGCCACAACGCTCCAATCCGAGCCTGGGGTAACCCAGTTTTTATCATCGTGCCCTGGCTCTGTCAAGGGGGTAAATGGTTAACTTGTTGGTGGCCCACGGGTAGTCGCCGCGTTGCTAACTTCCTTTCCGCTGTGCTGCTAACACCCCTTTACCCCTCTTTACTTGCTCTGCTGCTCGAGTAGTTATAAAAACGCACTCGGGCTTCCCAGGCCAGAATTGGAATTGGTGTGGTTCCTCTCGGTATCCGCAGTTCAAACAGCACCAAGTGTCATGTGTAAGGAGGAGGAGTAGATGAGAAGAAGCAATGTTTTTATCGTGGCTGTGCTCCTGATGCTGCCGCTCATGCCCGCGGTTTTCGGGCAGGCGCAGTTGATCAGCGGCACGGTCGTAGACCAGTCAGGTGGTGTCTTGCCTGGGGCCACGGTTCAGGTTATTGACCAAAACAAAAGCAGCCTGGTTCGTGAACTGGTCACCGATGAAGCCGGACGCTTCCAGGCCCTGAACATTCAGCCTGGCTTGTACACCATTAAGGTCGAAATGACCGGTTTTCAGACCCTGAACCTGTCGGATGTGAAGCTCGATGTCAACAACAAGATGGACATCGGCAAGCTGACGATGAAGGTCGGCGAGGTGGCTACGGTCGTTTCGGTCACCGGCGAAATCCCGGCCGTTCAGACCAACACCATGGAGAAGTCCTTCTTTGTGGAGCAGAAGCAGGTCGCGGAGCTCCCGATGAACGGACGCAACTGGACCGCGCTGATGAGGACGGTTCCGGGCGTTACCATGGGCAACCGCTCCAACCTGGACTTGACGTTCAACGACGCCAGCCAGATGCACGTCGGCGGCGGCCGCGGTTCCCAAAACAACTTTTACTTGGACGGCACACCGAACCTGGATGTCGGTGACAACCAGTCCCAGTACACCCAGCCCTCGATCGACTCGGTTGCCGAGTTTCGCGTGCAGATGAGCACGTTCAACGCGGAATACGGGCGCAACTCGGGTATGGTCGTTGCCGTCCAGACCAAGTCAGGCGGCAGCGATTTCCACGGCAGCTTGTACGAGTATGCCCGTAACGATTGGTTCGACGCTGTTAACCCGGCCAAGTACCGCAGACAGCCGACCGACCCACCGAACAAACGTGAGAAGGACATCCTGAACCGCCATCAGTTCGGCGGCAACATCAGCGGCTGGATTCCCTTCCCGAAGCTCTCCACGAGCGACACCAAGAGATTATTCTTCTTCTACAACCGCGAGATGACACGCCAGCTGCAAAGCGGCGCCGGGAGCGCCTATACGGACCTTCCGGGTCCGGGCATCCTGGGTGGCGACTTCCGGGATATGCTGCTCGACACCAACATGCAGTATGCGCCGCAGTTCAAGAACGGCACGATCTTCCAGCCCGGATCAGTCAAGCGCGACGGCGCCGGCAACATCATTGACGGCGTCCCGATGCCCAACAATACGATCCCGCAGAGCCAGTGGGTGGCTGCTTCCGCGAATTATCTGAAGCTCTTCAAGCCCCCCTTCATGCCGGACCTCGCGTCTTTGCCCGATGCCCCGCGCAAGGGCTTCAAGCGCTACTATTACATCTCACCCAACAAGTTCAACAAGGATCAGGACCTGCTGCGCATTGACTACATGATCAATGACAACACCACGTCCTACTTCCGCTGGGTCAACGACGACCAGTGGGAGCGCCTGGCGGGCGCCATCTGGGGAAGCCAGCCTTTCCCGATCGCTCCTCAGGAAAGACCGAAGCCGGGAAGCTCTTGGTCCTGGAGCTTGATCAAGGCTTTCACTCCGAAAGTCTCGAGCGAGACCATCCTGGCCTACATGCACCAGTCGCAGGAACTGCGGCCAATGGATCCGGAGTCGGTCTCCATGACCGGCGTCGGCGTCAGTTATCAGCAGTTGTACCCGCTATCCAACCGTTACGGCATTGTTCCGAATTTTAATGCGGGCAACAACATCCGGATGGACTGGGGCGACCCAGGCTGGCACAATGACGGCAAGGATTACTCGGTCACCGAGAACGTCTCCTGGTTCACCGGCGCCCACACCATGAAGTTCGGGTTCCACTACAACCGGGACAACAAGAAGCAGACCGGCACTTGGCCGATTCAGGGAAGCATCGATTTCCAGCCCGGATCCGTCATGAAGGAAAACGATACCAACAACGGTATTTCCAACATGATGCTGGGCCTGTATCGCACGTACAGCCAGGCCAGTGCTCACATTTACCCGTACTTCCGGTTCCAGTCCTGGGAAGCCTTTGCCCAGGACAGCTGGAAAATGTCGCCGCGCTTCACCATGGAGTACGGCATCCGTTTCCAGCGCACCACTCCCACGTACACCTACAAAAGGAAAGACGGGGTCGCAGGAGTTGACGAAGGCACTTTCGACACCTGGAGCGTTGATATATCGAAGTATGATCGTTCCAAAGCTCCGGTCATCAACTTGGGCACCGGCCGTTTCGACAGCAATCCGTTGAACGCTTTGCTGGCGAATGGTCTGGTGAACGATCTGATGCCGGGTGTCCCGCGTGGTTTTGCGGACACACTGAATCTGTTCGCCCCGCGCGTCGGTTTTGCCTATGACCTGACCGGTGACGGCAAGACTTCGTTGCGGGCGGGCGCCGGTATCTTCTACGAAAGACTTCGTCAGAACAACTTCAACTTCGGCGCCGGCGGCCGGTTCCCGAGTGCCGTCACCTCCAGTGTAGGCCCGGGCCCTGTTACAGACATTCGGACTATCACGAATACAGCCGAGCCGACCAACGTTGCTCCTCCGGGATACAACGTCTTCCCGAAAGACAACACGATGCCCCACGTTTATTCCTGGAACCTCGGGATCCAGCGTGAGCTGAAATCCGGCTTTACCCTTGACGTGTCTTACATGGGTAATGCGGGCAACTACCTGATGGTCCAGCGGGCGATCAACGGCCTCCCGGCCGGCTACTTCCTGCAGAACCCGGATGCCAGCAAGAACGTTAACTACCGGAACGATGCGCTCCGGCAGTACTACGGCTTCGGCGGCCTGACGGCTGTCGAGACCAGTGGCCTGTCCGAGTACCATGGCTTCCTGGCCCGCCTGTCGCGCCGTTTCTCGAACAGCTTCTCCATGAACATCAACTACACATGGTCGAAGGCATTCGGTGAAGTGGACAACGACGACGGGAACATCAGCAATCCGTTCTGCCGGCACTGCAACTGGGCGCCGCAGAGCTACGACCGTACCCACGTGTTCGTGCTCGACTACATCTACCAGCTGCCCGCTTTGTCCCAGAAACTCGGCGGAAACGCCGTCCTGGGCGGAGTCTTGGACAACTGGCAGATCAGCGGCATCACCGAGTTCTCGACCGGTCTGCCGACGACAATCAATTCCAACGGTGGCATGTACGGTTTGGACCTCCAGACCCAGCGTGCTATCGTGGTCGGAGACTACAAGGCGAAGCGTTCCCAGGGTATCTGGTTCGATCCGGATGCCTTCCAGCGGCCGCAGGACGCCACGTGGGGTCTGGGACGCAACTCCTTCAGGTTCCCGGGCGTGAACAACTGGGACGTCGTTATCCAGAAGTTCTTCCCGCTGGGTATCAATGAGCAGTCGAAGTTGAATCTCCGCGTGGAGATGTACAATTTCTTCAACCATACCCAGGTTTGGACCGTCGGCACCGGTTTCGCGGGCGACAATCCCGGCAGCGGGATTTCGGCCAATAACCGGGGCTCTTTCGGCATCCCGAACGGCTTCCGCGATCCGAGGACCCTGCAGGTTGGTCTGAAGGTCACCTTCTAGTCCCTCAGCCTCCAGTCTTCGACTGGAAAACAAAAAAGGCCGGCTTCAAGCCGGCCTTTTTGTTTTGGGGCTTTCGAGCGCCTTGCCCGTGGACTCGGTCCATTCGGAGTGTGGGGGCAGGAGTTGACCATGCCAGCCCCTTAGCCTCATTGGTTTGCCCAGGCACGTATTCCGGCATGGCCGGCGGGTACAAAAGCGGTGGCATGGCCACCGCACTTTATACGTATCTTGAAGCGGGGTCGGCTTTTAATATGGAATGCGGCGGCAGAAGGAGTCCGAGGCTTTATCAGGACTCCTGGGGACCTGATCTTTATACGTATTTTTCGCCGTTCCACCCTGAAGGGGTCGCGTAGCAGAGCCCAGGGTTGGTCGCGTTTTTTTGCGACCTACCCTGGGATACAGGCCGGCAGGGTCCCAACCCTGAAGGGGCATAAGCGCTCAAATAAGAACCGAGAGTGGGGGCGTCCCCTGGGAGCGCAGGCGTCCCGCCTGCACTGGGGCAAGGGGCGTCCCGCCCCGTCCGCGCTG
>RPQK01000407.1 GCA_003819755.1 Acidobacteriota bacterium
CCTTGGGATGTGGATCATGGTCACGCGAAAGGGGCGATGGATGGAAGGCAGCTTGCACCCGGAACAGATCATCAGCCGCGAGCAGGCCATTCAGCTGTACACAATCAAGAACGCGTTTCTGACATTCGAGGAAAAAGAGAAAGGGTCGCTGGAACCGGGCAAGTTGGCTGATTTCGTCGTTCTCGACCGGGACATCCTGAGGTGTCCGGTGGACGAAATCAGGTCGGCGAGTGTTGAGGAAACATGGCTCGGCGGCCGACTCATTTACTCGCGATAGAAAGACGCGGGAGACGCGGAGCGAAGTGAGCACTGTGCCGCTTCGCTCCGCGTCCGGCGCGGCGCTTAAGAAGGCGGCTGGGCAGGTTCGCGTTCAGGACCGCAGTTTGCGGGCCGGAACCGGCGCAGGTCGCGATAATCGAAAGTCCACTCGGGCGTCAGGAGCCGCCCCACCGAACGTGCCGGGTACCAGGGTGAACGGGACGAACCAGGGTTGACGAGGATGTGAATCTCCTGGGCTGGCATGTAGCTCTGACCCAGGAGAAACATTCGTTCACCCCGACTGTTTATGCATACATCGGCGACGACAACCGCGTGCCCGGGCGAACCTGCCTGCACGTACACGTCCCCCGGGTCTGGAAACGCCAGGTCGGCTACCTTGACTAACTCACGTGCGAGCGAAGCCGATCCGGCATAAGTGAAGACCTGGTCGAGATAACTTCGAAACCCTTGGTAACTCGAGTCCGGTATACTGCCGGCCCGCCATACCACCCGATTGCGGCTGACGATCGGACGTTCCCCGGTTCGCCACCTGGCCCATGACACCAGATCGCCCGACGTGAAATGGAACTCGACCGAGTCCTCGCAGCCAGCCGATCTCAGGTATTCGGCGCGTAACCTCATGACCGCATCGGCGCATTGCTGCAGATTTCTGTTGCCAACGTCTATGTCAAGGACTGCGCAGTGAGCCGTCTGGTTGGTCTTGAGCTGTCCGTTATACAGCCGGACCTGCGGACGGCCCGGCTTGACCGGGAGCGCTCGAAGCCAGGAAGCAAAACTTCGCTCCGGCGACGGAGGTCGGCGAAAGCCATCGGGGGGTTCGATCCGCCGCTCCAGAGTCTCAATTCGGCTCCCGGGAGGCAGCCACGGAAGAGACTCCGGGACGATCACCTGCCCCGGATTCGGCCGGTTCTGGCCGACGTCGTTTTGATAAAGCGGGATCAACATCAGGGCCAAGGCAAGGAACCCCGCACGGGCTTTGTGCATCTTGTCGATTCTAACCATACCGACGCCGTAGAGCCGGGCAGTGCGCCTTTTACCCCGGAGCCGCCGAGCGGAACTTCTTCAGCAACTGCTGCTCGCCCTCGGCGATGTCGGATAGATCGAGCGCCATTTGGCGGGCGAGTTCCAGCTGGGCGAGCATTTCGCGTGTGGAGGCCGTTACCTCTTCCACCGCCGCCGCATTTTCCTCGCTCACGGCGGAAACGCTGTCCATGGATTCCCCCACCTGGTGCGAGAAGGTCTGCATTTTGGAGATCGATCCCGCAATATTGGCGAGACGCTGCTGATTGGTTGCCACTGACTCCCGGATGTCGGCGAGTACTTTCGTGGCTTGTTCGGCTCCCTTCGCAGTCTGGCCGACTTTCTCGAGACCGCTGACCATGGCCTTTTCAACTTCGAGGACGCAGGTTTGAACGGTCCCGACGAGTTGCGTGATCTCTCGCGTCGCCTCCGCCGTCCGCTCGGCCAGAGAACGTATTTGCCCCGCCACGACCAGGAAGCCGGCGCCGTATTTCCCGGCATGGGCGGCTTCGATCGCGGCATTCAGACCAAGCAACCTGACCTGGGTGGCAATGCTCCCGATAATCTTGATGATGACGTCGATCCGCTTGGAGTGCTCGCCGAGTCTTCCGACCGTTTCGGCGGTCCGGGTGACCGAGTTACGGAGGGCCGTGGTATCGGTGAGTGTTGTTTCCAAAGCTTGCGCACCGGCTTGGATCGACTCGCCGACTTCCTCGGCTTCAGCCGCGCCTCGGCGAGCCTCGGCGCTCACCTCGTCGATGTGTTTCAGAAGCTCTGCCAGAGCCTCGTTGGTCCGAGTAACATGATCGTTCTGAGATTGTGCACCCTGGGCGACCTGTCCCATCGATGAGTTGATATGAACAGTCGCGGTGCGCACCTGATCAACGGCGTGGGCCATGTGGGAGCTCAGGTCAAGCAGCTTGTTGGCCTGTTCGATGTTCGAATATATCAGGCTCCGTAATCCGCCCGGCTCGGAATTGTAAGTGATAACGGCGATGTCCGATTGGTGGGCCCGGTTGATGGCGGGAACCAGCCGGCTGTCGAAGACACCAAGGACCAAGCCATCAACCCGATCGGCAACCGCCGCCTCAACCAGCGGCCCGTAGACATCGGCCGACAGTAGGCCCCGGGTTCGATTTTCTTCGGGGATCATCACCTGGACTTCGGCGTTCAGTGACCGTAATTCCTCGGCGGCTGCCGTAACACCAGTCGTCACCATGTCGAAGAAGGGATTATCGGCGCGACCCAGCACTCGAATCCGAACTCGCTTCTGAGCGGCGACTGCGACCGGCCGGGCGTATCGCGCCTGGTCGGGGATTTTCAAGCCCTGCGCGGGGTCCCAGAAATCAGGGTAGTTCTCCCGGGTCACCAGCTCCATATGAGTGAGAAGCCGTGGCGCGGAGGGCTGCCAACCAGCCACAAGGTGGTTGTACATATGGATAACCGGCTCGTGCCCCTGAGCGAAAGGATCCTGGTTCAGAGTGCCGGTTACGATACCGCGAGACAGGTACTGCATCGTCGAGTCGACCAGATCGTGGGCGATAATCCGTACCCGCCCCTCGCAATTAAGCCGCTCAACCGCCCGGGCACAGGCAAAGGGCAGCCCTCCCCTGGTAACGTAGAAGCCAGCCAGGTTCGGGATCTCTCGAATCAGCCGTTCGGATTCAGCCTGGACAGAGTCAGCAAGACTCTCTGCCGTGCCTGGATTTACGTCGGCTGGCGGGAGGACGCGAACCTGCGGGTATTTTTCTCGAAGACGAGTTTCGAACCCCTTTCTCCTCAGCTCGAGGGATACCACCCCCGCCGATGTAATAACCGCTACCGTTCCGCTTCCCCCGATCGCGTGTCCCATGGCTTCGCCGCACATCTCCCCTTCCAGGAAGGAATCGGCGCCTACATAGCAGAGGCGCAGACACGGGGTTTCGGTAATGGTATTGAATTCACCGGCCGCCGCCGCCAACGCCCGGCTGATCGAATTCATGACTTCGACCCATTGGCGCCTGTCCGGAAAGGCTTGAGTATCCAGCACCTGCGGGTCAATCTGGAAACTGGCGCTCAGGTTGCCGCACGCCAGATCGGAGACCGCTCGCCGAAGCGCGTCACAGTCGACATCCGCAAGACGGCAGCCAGCCTCGAGCACCTCCCGATCGGAAGAAGTCACCTGGCTTGGATCCTTTCGCCCGACTCGCAGACCAAGAATCACGTTTGCCATCACTAGACACACAGCAGGAAAAAAGAGAGCCAGAACGTGGCTCAGAAAAGCGCTCTGGGGGAGCCACAGCGAAAGCTGCAGCTCTAATCCGCCCGTCACCGTCATGCCTTCCCTCCGATCCTCGCCGTGCCCCTTCTGGTCAATGACAGAGACGGACCAAGGGTAACAAAACAGAACCGATAGAGGCAAGGTCGGGAATTCGGGTCGGGAAAACTTTACAGGGACACAAGGGACAGAAGGGACACAAGAGACAGAAGCGACCCTTGTGTCCCTTCTGTCGCTTGTGTCCCTTGTGTCCCTTTCAAGGTCACTTCTTCTCCGTCACAATCGCACACTGGGGTGATTCGGGGACTGGAACTATCTTGCTCGGCCCGAAACCAGCCGCTGTGAACATCCGGCTCAGCTCCTGGAAGGTGTAGGCGTCTCCCTCCGGTGTTCCGGCCAGCATGATCAGGCTGAAAGCCGCCGGAATCGGCGGGCTCACCCGGTCGTCGTTGGGGACGAACTCCAGGGTCACGACGCGACCGCCGGGTTTCAGCGAGGCGTGCACCTTGCGGAGCAGCGAAACGCAATCTGACTCGCTGAAATGGTGCAGAAAATTGGTAAGAAGAACAACATCATACGGCCCTTTGAAATCCACCTGGAAGGCGTCGCCAGCGATCGTTTGGTAGCGGGTGTGGACCCCGGCCTGCGCGGCGTTTTCGCGGGCAACTTCGAGGACCGCCGGCCAATCGAGTGCAACGATCTCCGCCTCGGGATTCTGCCTGGCCACAGCAATCCCGAACAAGCCGTGCCCCGCGGCTATATCCAGAACACGCACTTTCCGGTGGCCCGTTCCATTCGTAAGCGAAGCAACGAAGTCAGCCGAGGGTCCCATCATCGGCGCCATGCTCTTGGCAAACACCACCCAAACCGGGTCTTCGGGGTCAACCGTTCCGCTGCCTTCCATCGCCGCCTTCCCTTTTCGGATTACGTCAGCCAGCCTGGTGTAGCTCGCCATCAGCTCGGGCATGTTGAGGAATTGCGCGATGCTTCCCTTATAGTGCGGAGAGTGCCGATTCAGAAAGACAGCACTCGTCGGCGTGAGGTCGTACTCTCCGTTCTTCTTGGTGAAAAAACCAAGCGTCGTCAGGTAATCGCAAAGGATGCGAACGCCGCGTTCGGAGCCCTTGCATGAAGCCGCCAGTTGCGGGACAGTTCGGTGGCCCTCAGCAACCGCAGTGAACACGTCCAGGTCAAGGGCGGCATCGAGCGCGGCGGTGCGTTGGTAGGCATTAAAGGTGTCCCAGAGAAGGACCGGGTCGGGTCTGCCCATGGCAGGACCGGCGAAAGACAACTCGGGAGCGATCGTTTGGCTCATGTACTACTTCCTCCTTAATGAAGAACATGACGCTGTAGATTCTCAGTTGGTGTCGCCCAAGCCGCATTTTGGGGAGTCAAGGCAGGTGATTCAGCCAGGTGGAGACAGTTTGCGTCTAAGGGGAAGCAGTGACTTTGGTTAAGTGACCTGAAGGACCTGAAGGACCTGAAGGACCGGAAGGACCTGAAGGACGACAGGCAAAAATCTCTTCAGGTCCTTCTGGTCCTTCCGGTCCTTCAGGTCCTTTCTCGGGCTCCTGTGGCGAGAGTTGTGTCGAAAACCGCGCGCCTCTTCTGGTGTATTCTTCTACCGAGCAGGCGGGCATTACTCTATGCGGCGGTCAAACGAGATCCTGGCGGGCGGCATCATCATCGTAACGCTCGTCTGCTGTTTCCTCCTCTTCCGATCGGACCTCCGCCGACCTGAGGCGGTTCCGACGCCCGAGAAAGCCGGTTTCATCGGCGCATCTGCGAAGAAGGTTGAACGGTCTGCCCCCACCCCCGCCCGGGTGCCCGAGCGTGAGATCCCGGGGAGCGACGAGCCGCGTCTCCCGGCCCCTGAAGCGTCCCGGCTGCGGCGCGGTACGGATCGCGTCCCCGCCGCTCGACTCGACCTCCTCGTACTCGATAAGGCCACGCGCCAACCCGTAAGAGGCGTGCGCGTAACGGCGACAAACCGGGCGACAGAAGAAACCGTGGCGGAAGAGGTTCTGCCTGAGGGGCGCGGAAGCATGGACCTGCCGACCGGTGCCCTCCTCCTCGCGATCGAACACCCGGAGTATCGAAAAAGAGGCCTTTGGATCGAGTTCAACAGCGGGGCGGGCCAGACGAGCCGGCAGATCGTCGAGCTGGTGCGCGAGGTTCAGGTGTCGGGAACAGTGCGTGACCAGAACGGAGCACCGGTCGTGGCGGCGACGATTCAGTTTCAGGGGCGGCGCCCCGGAGGATCCCAGCCGATCATGACGGGATCGGACGGGAGATTCACTTGCCGGCTGGGACCAGGACCCGTAAACGGCACCGCCTCGAAAGGGGCAAACACTGCCGCATTTTCCTCGACGATCGACACCGGTCCGGGCTATAGCCTTGACATCGTTCTGCCGATCAAGTCGCCCACGGTCGTGTTCTCGGGCCGGGTTCTGGATCCTCAAGGAGAACCGATCGAAGGGGCTGAGATCAGGCTGAGGCCAGCCGAAGCCAGACGGGCGCCAATCTTCTCGACGACTGCAGGCGAGGACGGTGAGTTTGCCTTCAGCATTCCGCCGTGCCGCGTCGGCATTGTCACGATCATGTCTCGCGGCGCTCACCAACTGGAGGAGCGCGTCCCCTTGTTGTCTGACTTGACCCGCGATTTCACGCTCGACTCTCGCCCCTCCTTCGCGGTCACCGTTCTGACACCCGAGGGCAAGGCCCTGACCAAAGGTTTCAGAGTGATCGGAGTAGGTCCCGGATTGTCGATTTTGAAGCCTCGAGCCGCCGACAACCGTTACTACTCGATGAGTTATCCTATCGACATCCAGGCGATCTCTGTTGAGTCGGGCTATGGCAACAGCGAAGTAGCACGCCTGGCTGCCTACGAACCGGAAGTCACGCTGCGGATCCCGCCCGGAGGGCACCTGTGGGGTCGGACCGTTGACTGGGAGAGCCGACCGGTGACCCGGTTCAGCTACCTGCTCCTGCAAGGCGGAAAGCTCTACCTGTCCCAGAGCCTGATAGATAGCCCTGATGGCAGTTTTTCTGTTCGGCATGTCCTCCCCGGCCGATACACGCTGCGAGTGACAAACGGCGGCGGGAGGACCGAGCGGGAAATAACAATCGAGACGGGGCGGGATTGCTTTGTTGAGATGATGCTGAAAAAGGAGCCCGAGCGCGCCTCGGATTCGTCCGCGATACCGTAACGGCCGGTCCGCAGTGTTGCAGAACGGCAGTGGGATTCATCCACGAACCAACACGAACGAACACGAACAAGACGCTTTGTTCGTGTTCGTTCGTGTCACAAATCTTGCATTTCTTGTTTTTCTGCGAAGATTTCAAGCGGCGATCTTCGCAAGTTGTTTAACCGTGGCACGTTGGGCTTGAGAAAGAGCGACTGCG
>RPQK01000408.1 GCA_003819755.1 Acidobacteriota bacterium
GCCCAAGATGGCGAAGCAACAGAAGTCGCACAAAAGCAAACTTTAAAAAATCCTGTAAAAATGCCGTTTTGGGGGTGTTCGCCGGAATGAGCTAAATGCTTGAGGCTTCTGAAATACGCCCGGCTGGATTCGAACCAGCGACCTTCGGCTTCGGAGGCCGACGCTCTATCCATCTGAGCTACGGGCGCATGCTTGGGATCTGAAGAGATATCTTAACAGAAGCCTTTGTCTGGCGTCGATTCAAAATCCCGCTCTCCGGTCCGTCAGTTGTGATCGGGCCGCTTGTCACCGGCGTCCTCCGACCGTACAATCCCCTGACTTATTTGGAGGGAGACACATAATGACAATGCGCCATCTTCCAACCGCGGTGTTGCTCGCCCTGGGCCTTGGATTCGCAACTTGCGGAGGAAGTTCTTCCAGCACCGAATCCGAAAAAGCTCCTGCTCCCGTGCTCAAACAACAGGAAGAGCCGAAGGTGGTTTCCGCCTGCAGCCTTCTTACCGCTGAAGAGGCGGCGGCTATTCTCGGTGAACCGGTCGAGAAGCCGAGCGAAAGTGCCACCGGGAGCACGGTCAGCAACTGCAACTGGATGACCGGCTCTTCGACCTCGGTCGGTATCCTCCTCAGGAGGGCGTCAAGCAAGGCGGAGGCGGAGCGTGTGTACCAGCAGGCCCACCAACAGTCGAAGAGCGTTTCAGGAGTCGACCCGGAGGACATTTCCGGGCTGGGCGACAAAGCGTACTGGGCCGGTGGTCACATCAATCAACTCAACGTCTTCAAAGGGAATTACTGGCTGATCATAATGGCCAACAAGGGGAACGGAGCTGACAGCCTGGCCGCCGCCAAGGCGGTTGCCGGCAAGGCCCTGGCGAAGTTGAGCTGACGACTGAGAAGCCTCTCCGTGTTTGGCCGTCTGCCTGTATTTCCTGAATTCGAAGTTGTAGTATCAGCGGACAGGAGGCGAGCCTATGTTCCGAACGATAGAGGATTTCGAGGCCAGTTGGACCGAGGAAAGCGGAGCGACCCTCAAGGTTTTGGCGCAGTTGACGGACGCTTCTTTAGATCAGAGGGTGACGCCCAAAGGCCGGTCTCTGGGCTTCCTGGCATGGCACCTGGTGCTGACTATGAGCGAAATGTGCAGTAAAGCGGGACTGACCGTCGAGGGCCCGCCGGAGCATGCTCCGGCTCCCGCTACCGCTGCCGAGATCCGCGATGCCTATGGAAAAGCGGCGTGCTCGCTGGCCGGCCAGGTGAAACGGGATTGGACAGACGCCGGGCTTCGAGATGAGCTGGTCCTGTACGGCGAAAAATGGGAACGGCACCGCGTACTTTCTGCGCTGATCCTGCATCAGGCGCATCACCGGGGCCAGATGACTGTTCTGATGCGGCAGGCCGGTCTGCCGGTCCCGGGGATTTACGGGCCTTCCTACGAAGAATGGGCGGCCTTCGGAATGCCGCCGATGCAATGAGGGGTGAGAGGGTCTCCTGGAAACCGGGGACCCTTGTGAACCGCCTGGCGTCCGGAGGATGCACCCTGAGTTCATCCCGCGAGTTTTGACCGGGAGCCCCGGGGGCGTCCGGTACCCGCGGCGGCGCACAATTCGCGCAATGGCCCGATACCGGTGCTCCCGGGTTAACACGAAACGCTTATAGGAGAAGATCCTGTGCCCAGCCGGCCGTGTTGATCTTGATTTTCTGGAGATCGCTGACCCCGACATGGTACTGTTTGTCGGCGGCCTCCACACAGAGAGGCGGGGGCGAAAGCAGCCAGGTCTCACCTCTAATGGCGTGTCTTTTTTCCGTGATGATTTTCAGGCAGACGCGCTCGACCGCCACCGGGTCTTGCCCAGCAACCAGGCCCTTGTAGGGCCACATATACCGAGGATCGGGCTGCGGGCCCTTGTCACACAAGGGGCGCAAGGCGTCAACGAGGATGAGCTTCGTCTTTCCCTTGACCCGTGGCAGGTTCCAAATCTCGCCCAGCTTGACGTTGTTCTGATTGTGATAGGCTTCGGGATTACCGGAGTACATGATGTAATTCTTAAGCACCGTCCCGATCCCGGTCAGCCAGTGGGCCTTCAGACCCGGCAAAGAGATGAGAGCCGTGCATTGCTCGACCTTTTCCGGTCCGCCTTGCGCGTCCCTCATGTTGTTCTCGGGAATTCCCGCGTCCCGCAGTTGCTCTCGGACCGCGGCCACGACCTCCGGGTGCGTGGGATTCAGGTGGGGTGTGGCGACCAGCCCAACGACGTCGGTCGGTTTAAAAAGAGACAGCCAGGCCGACTTGGCCGTCTTTTCGCCGGTCACGCGCATCACCGTTTCGGCCAGCATCTTGTTCAGGACCCCCGCGTCCACCTTGTAGTCGTCGATCATCGCCTTCTGGTCCCTCAGAACGAGGACCGAACTGCTCGTAGCGGCCGCCGACAGGTCCGGGACACCGGTCGCGGCGACGGTGGCTGCGGCAGCGGTACTTCTGAGAAAATCACGTCGGGTAAATACGGTCGTTTTACTCATGGCTCTTCTCCCAGTTCTGTAACTGCTCTGTGGCCGTGTCCAGGCAAAGCCTGGCCGTCGGCTCCGAGGGGAACTCGAAGGCGAGGACAAGACTCCTGCCAACCAGCCTGTGGCCTGCCCATCCGTCTTCCACCTTGCGCGTCCCGCCTTTACCGGCCGGCGGCGTGGCTTTCGCGACTTGACCGCTCCCGGCTTTCGGACTCTTCGTTTCCGGAAAGTAGGCGGCCAGGAAACTCCGGTAAGCAGAAAGGGCGGAGGAATCGGATTCGTATCTGATCTCAAGAAGTCGCGCTCTTTTTTGCTGACCGCCGGACCCACTCACATACGACGCAATCGCCGCTTCCGTTTTCAGCCCCAGTTTCAATATGTTCTCGTTGCTGAGGAAGTAGAGGGAATTCAGAACGAGATAGGACCGAAAATAGGAGACGCGGTTCGGTTCGAGTCGGAAGCCCGACAAAGCGGCGGGAAGGGCTTTGAGGAATGCCGGCTGAGCTGTTTGCCGGCGTCCCCGGCATACGGACTCACCGAGTGCCATCACCGCTTGCCGAGACTGGGGAGTCTCTCTCTCGGCCAAGACACGGGCATAAATGTCGCCGCTCCACAAGCGGAGCAGTCCGGCGCCGTAAATCCCCTGACCGCTTTCGCCGCGGCCGAAACCGATTGCCTCTCCGTCGCGGTCCAGGGAAAGCAGGCCGAAGGCGTCGTCTGAGCCCTCCATACGGTAGACCTCAACCAGGATTTGCTCGTCGCCCGCGCCTGCGTAGTTGAAAACATCCAGGTATCGGAATCGGTAGCCGAGGTACAACTCCCCGCCCCCATCCATGTAGTCGAAGATAGCCTTTGGCTCGATGCGCCGCGGCCCTTCGACAAGCTTCCACTGGCCCACCTGTTTCGGGAGAGTCATCGCCTGTTCTCGCGGAGCGAGACCCGAAGCGGATCCCGCCGCCTGGTCCACATAGACGAAGAGCGTTAGAAACGGGATCAATCGGATGATAAAGAGCGCTTCTCGTCTGCCCATCACGCGGGCAATCATTATGTCATGGATGGTGGAGAGGCGTCAGCAGGCAAACGCCGTCCGCCGTCCGCTCGCCGTCCGCTGACTTTGCTCGCTTTGCTCCGCGTCGCACTGGCTGTGAGCCTTCCGAGCGATGGCTGGGCGCAGTCACACTTTGTGACCGGCAACCTGTCGTCCCTTGCCCGCTTTTCTGATACAGTTCGGGTTGGGGGGAGTCAATGAAGAACATCGACGAGTTCCATAAGTCCCTTCTCGAGAACCTCCACGACGGGATTTACTTCACGGATCTCAAACGAAAGATTCTGTTCTGGAATAAAAGCGCCGAGCGCATCACCGGGTTCAATTCGGGGGAAATACTGGGGCGCTGCTGCGCGGACAACATCCTCTCCCATGTGGACGACAAGGGTAATATGCTCTGCCTGTCCGATTGTCCTCTGACGGAGTCGATGACCCAGGGTAAGCCAGTCGAGAAGGAACTATTCTTGCATCACAAGAACGGACATCGGGTTCCGGTCCTGGTGCGAGTCTCGCCCGTCCGAGATGACAAGGGTGAGATTGTCGGTGCCGTAGAAGCTTTCAGCGACAATTCTTCGAAAATGGAGGCGCTGGAGCGGGTAGAAGAACTCCAGAAGATAGCTTTTGTGGACGCCTTGACGGGCGTCGGGACGCGCCGGTTTGGGGAGGATATGCTCCGAAGCCGGCTGGATGAGTCGCGTCGGTACGGCTGGACTTTCGGGATCCTCTCCGTCGACCTCGATAACCTGAAGCAGATTAACGATCTTCACGGACATGAGGCCGGCGACCATGCCCTTGTCCTGGTTGCTCGAACTCTGGTCGCAAATGTCCGTTCTTTCGATTTTGTCGCCCGCTGGGGGGGCGATGAGTTCTTGGTAATTGTAACGAACCTGAACGCCGAAAACATACTCTCGCTTGCCGACAAGCTGCGCTCTCTGGTTGGGGTGTCGCTGCTGCCTCCACCTACCGAAATGCGCGTGACCGTCTCGATCGGAGCTACAGTTTGTCACTCCGGGGACACGGTTCGGAGCCTGCTCAAGAGGGCCGACCGGTTGCTCTACGAAGGCAAGGCTCTTGGGCGAAACCGGGTCTCCACAGATCTGGTTACCGCCTGAACTGCGTTATTCTGTCCGAAGATGATGAACCAATTGACGAAAAGTGCGCCTGCGGGTGAGTTCGGCCTGGTGAAGAGCCGCCGTCTTGCGGTGACTATCCTGCTGTTCGTCGCGCTGATTACCCTCTCGCCACGACAGGCCGCCGAGTCCGGCCAGGCGCCGGTTCTGGCTTACTCTCTGTCGATCCCGTCATTGGAAAACGAGCGCGCCCAAGTGTCCCTGTTGATCACGCTCGCCGACCGGCGGTCTCCCCTCGTCATCCGCTCCGTCCCTTTCTATATGGATAACCCGGTTGCGGCGGCGGACGGGCCTCTGGTGACCAGTTTGACAGCCAAGGATCCGAACGCCGGAGTGATGCTGAGGACCGAGACCAGTCAGGATAAATCTGGCGAGACGCTCGTTGCGATCGAGAATCCGGGGCCAACGACTCTGATTGAATACGAGGTTCATCTTCGACTCAGGGAGAGCGACCAAACGAGAGACTATCCGATCCGGATCCCGTACATGAACCGGAAACAGGCTCTCCTGTATGGCAACTATCTTTTCTGCTATCCCGAGTTGGGGGAAGACAAACAAAAGTCAGTCAGCGCGCCGTTGAAAATCGATGTGGACTTCAAGCCGCCCGCCGGCGCCGCCTTTTGGGGAATTACACCCCGATTCTCAGTCCGCAGTATTTATCAGCTCATGTCCCTCCAATTTGGCGTTGGGGATTTCGCTGGGGAAAAGGCAGGCACGAACGAGAGCCAGCTGAGCGTGGTCTATGAAAGAATTGGGGACTTCACCAAGGGTGAACGAAAAGCGCTCAAAAGCATCGTTCCGCGCGCTTTCTCAGAAGTATCGGAGCTGTTTGGCGGCGCCCCCTTCGATCATTTTTCAGTTCTGATCTTCCGCGATCAGGCGCTTGGCGGAATGGAGGGTACTTTCGCCTGTCAGGTGTTCGGTCCCAGGGACTTGGACGTTTCCAATGCGGCGCAGGTGCGTGTCCGCAACTTCTATTCAGTGATCACCCATGAGATTTTCCACGCCTGGAACCCGATCTCCCTCTATCCCCGCGAGGATCCGTGGGTGAAAGAGGGCGTGACCAATTACTACGGGGAGGTGTTGAGCGCCCGGGCAGGCCTTCTGGAACAGGACGACCTGGACAACAGCTTCCGATACTACGAACGGCAGCTGGACGAAAACAAACTGATCAGCCGGCTGGTTCTGACCGACCCGCGCCTTTGGGAGAACGAGTACCTGAATGAGGACTGGCGGACGGTCACGTATGACCGGGGAAAGGCGGTCGCCCTGCTTCTGGACCTCGAGATTCGAGAACGCAGCGGAAACCGTCAGAGCCTCGATGACGTGATGAGATTTCTGTACCGCGAATACAGGGACGAGTCCTACTCCCACGAGGACCTTGCCGAGGCAGCGGAGAAGGCAACCGGGGTCGAGCTTTCGCACTTTTTCCGTGATTATGTGGCCGGCAACCGACTGCCTTCCAAGAAGGAAATCGAAGCCGCCCGGAAGCGAATCGTGGAGTTGGGAGTCCTGTCACCGGCGGTGGCCGAGCCGGTTGGATAGTGTCAATCTCCTTACGTCAGCTTGCAGGAATAGAATATCTGTCGCCATGAGGATTGCCATTGGCAGTACCCGTGCCCCGAAAGTCGAAGCCGTCAAGGAAGCCTGGCAGGCGATCGGTTCCCGGATCAAGGCCTACGACGATGAGCCCGCCAGCTTTCTCACGTACGATGTTGGGAAAGACACGCCGGAGATGCCGCTCACCCTTGATCAACTAATGGAAGGGGCCCGTAGCCGCGTCGAAAACCTGATTCTCCAACTCAAAAGAGAGAGGCAGGAAGCTGATTTCTACGTCGGCCTCGAGGGTGGCTTTCAGGTGATCGACACCCACGGCCCGAGACGGCAGGTTTTTCTGGAAAGCTGGGCCTATGCGACGGACGGCCACCTGGGCTATTTCGGACACGGGCCGGGGCTTCTCGTTCCCCACAAGATCGGCGATCCGATCATTGACCGGAACATTGAGATGGGAATCATCATGGACCGGTTGGGCGGTCCGCGGTCTTCGGCTAAAGCCGAAGGAATGTGGGGCTTGTTGACTGGCGATATCCTCACCCGTCAGCAATCGTTCGTAATTGCCGTCATCTGCGCTTTCGTCCCGTTCTGCCAGCCCGACACGTACCGTTAGCGGCTGACAAACTGACAAACTGACAAACTGACAAACTGACAGACTGACAAACTGACAGACTGACAAACTGACAAACTGACAAACTGACAGACTGACAAACTGACAAACTGA
>RPQK01000409.1 GCA_003819755.1 Acidobacteriota bacterium
GCCGGAGGAAAAGACCTCAAAGACCTCAAGGACCTCAGGACCCCAAGGCCAAGACGGTACAAATCCGTCCTTGAGGTCCTTGAGGTCTTTGAGGTCCTTTCCTCCGGCACTCTCCTCCGCTACGCCCCTCCCGTCTTCAACTCGCTCATCAGCGCCAGCAGGTTTCCCTCGGAATCATCAAAGAACGCCATCCACACTTCGCGGTCCGGCAGCTTGGCGATCAAGTGCGGTTCGGCCCGAAAAGACGCTCCTTTCGACCTCAGCGTCTCGTACGCCTCGCTGATATTCGAGACATTAAAGTAAAGGACCGATCCCGGATGATCGAACTCTTCTGATTCAGGAACGGAAAGCATCAGGCGTATGCCCTGGCAGTCAAAGAACGCCAGTTGCCCGGAGGGCCCGAACAGGAAGTCCAGGCCGAGGATATCACGATAGAATCTAACGGCTCGATCGAGGTCGCGCGCCCTCATTGAAACCTGTCCAATCCCGGTCAGAAGCCGGGTATTTTCAGTCGTGAGACTCATACGATCACTATAGCACCCGTGGAATCCGTGAATACGGGGCTTGCGGCGGGCGTTAACTGTTAGTATAAAAGCGGACACGCCTTGCGAAGGAGGTTTCGATGGAGCGAAAAGCGAGATCGCTCGTTTTTGTCTTGGTTCTGGCTGTATTTTCGATGGTTCAGGCTGAGGGGAAGATGAATATTCAGAAAAGCGCTTTCGGAAAAACGTCTGGCGGTCAAAACGTAGATCTCTACACACTCACAAACGACAACGGAATGGTGGTTAAAGTCACAAACTGGGGTGCGACCATCGTTTCAGTGCAGGTGCCCGATCGATCGGGTAAGAACGCCGATGTGGTGCTGGGCTACGACAACCTGGACGGATATTTGGCCGACAAGGCCTACCTGGGCTGCACTGTCGGACGCTACGGCAACCGGATCGCCAAAGGGCGATTCACGCTCGAAGGAAAGGAATACAAGCTGGCCCTGAATGACGGTGAGAACCACCTTCATGGAGGTTTGGCGGGATTTAATAAGAAGCTCTGGCAGGCGAACGAAGTCAAGGCAGCCGATGGCGTGGCCGTCCAGATGCATTATGTGAGTAAGGACGGGGAAGAGGGCTATCCGGGAAATCTGGATGTATCAGTCACTTTTGGTTTGGACAACAAGAACCAGGTCAAGATTGACTATCTGGCCACGACCGACAAAACCACCGTTGTCAATCTGACCAACCACTCCTATTTCAATCTGCTGGGGGACGCGGCGGGTAACATCCTCGGCCACGAGGTGACGATCAACGCTGATCGGTTCACTCCGGTCAATAAAACGCTGATCCCGACCGGTGAACTGGCCCCCGTCGCCGGAACTCCGATGGATTTCAAGCAGCCGAAGGCCATCGGTGCCCGGATCGACGACAAGTACGAACAGCTGGTGTTCGGCAGAGGGTACGATCATAACTGGGTCGTGAATCAAGCGGGGGCCTCTCCGTGGCTGGCGGCAAAGGTTTTCGAGCCGAAGACTGGACGGGTGATGGAGGTCCTGACCGCGGAACCCGGCATTCAGTTTTACACGGGGAACTTCCTGGACGGCACCATCAAGGGGAAAAAGGGAGTCGCTTACCAGCATCGGTACGGTCTTTGTCTGGAGACCCAGCACTTTCCCGATTCGCCGAATCAGCCCAAGTTTCCGTCGACCACGCTGAAGCCTGGAGCGAAGTACCAGACAACGACGATTTACAGGTTCTCGGCGAAATAGGCTCTGAAAGGACGTCGGCAACCAGTCTCGATTCCTATCCACGAACCAACACGAACGAACACGAACACAGACGCCTGTGTTCGTGTTCGTTCGTGTTGGTTCGTGGGTAAGAATCGAAACTGGTTGTCGCCTCCTTCTGGTCCCGGTCTCACTTTCCCCGCTGCTTGGCCACATACGACCCGACTGCGCCGATTGTATCTATCCAGATCCCGTTCGCTGGATCAGAGGCATATTGGCAGATGGCCTCGAGCGTCTTCATGCGGGTCACCTGGCGGGGGCCCGATTCCGCGATGTCGTGGCCCGCCAGTACCAGCCAGTATCCATTCTGCATCGCCTGATCGATCTGCGGCTTGATCGCGCCAAACTCGAGGTCGTCGCTCGGCACACCGAGCAGTTGGGCCATGTCGCAAAAACCGGGATCGTTCGGGCCTTCCCCGAGCCATCCGCGCCCCGTTTTGAACAGCTGCGCGACCAGAGGAACGTAACTCTTCACCTCCATACCACGGCCTACGAAGCTCTGCCCGCACGGGTAGGCGAAGCTGGTGGGCGTTACTGCCAGCAGTTCGCGAATGGTGGTGTTCGCCTGAGTAAGCTCAGTCCTCATCTTGTCGAGCGTGTACTCCTCGAGCGCTTTGTGCCTGGCAAATGGGAAGTTGCCTGTGCAGGGGTGCGTCAAGGAATGATTGCCTATTTCATGACCGCTCGAAATTGCCCGTTTCCAGGCGTCCGCCCGGTCTTTCAGTCGATCAGGAGAGACAAAAAACGTAGCGCGTACCGTGTACCGGTTCAAGAGAGGGACGCCGTTGTCGACCTGACTGGGACGCGCATCGTCGAAACTCAGGCTGAGCGCTCCTCGTTTTCCCTCGGGCCAGCGAAATGCCTGCTTTGTCGCGGGAGCTTCCTTTCGAACTTCATACTGGTACGCAATCGCCTGCGCGCCAACAAGCGTCATCAAGGTCAGCAAAACGGAGTGCTTGCGAACCGACATAGTCTTTCCCTCCGGGGCTATGATAGCGCGTAATCGACCGCTATCATCATCCCATGCCCCAAACCATCCTTCTCGATGTCGACACCGGTGTCGATGATGCGCTTGCGATCATGCTCGCGATTCACTCCCCGTCGCTCCGACTGGCAGGCATTACAACTGTTTCCGGGAACACGGGAAGCCGCCAGGCGGCTCTGAACACGCGCTTTATCCTTCGGAAGCTTGCCGGAAAGGATGATCTTCCAGTGGTGGCCGGCGCCCTGGAGTCACTCGCCCGGGGCGTGCCCGATCGCGCGGCCGATGTGCACGGCGGCGACGGGCTGGGGGGCGTCTTTGAGGATTTCATTAAAAGCGGAGCACAACTACCGGAGATCGAGACACGCGGGATGGATGCGGCCGGGTTCATCTTGGAGCAGGCCCGAATCCACAAGGAAAACCTGCGGATAGTCGCAACTGGACCGGTGACCAATCTTGCTCTTGCCCTCCAGAAGGACCCAGAGGCTTTCCTGAAAGTTGGGCAAATTCTGATCATGGGTGGGGCGGTTGAGGTCAAAGGCAACATCCGCGAGCTGGTCGAGTTTAATGCGAGCTGCGATCCGGAGGCGCTCGCATCCGTCCTCGAGTGCGGTGTTCCTGCCATCCTTTTTCCGCTCGATGTGACCAGGCAAGTGCGGCTTCGGCCCACATCTTTCAACGATCATAGGGGCGAAGTCACGGCGGAAAAGGTGGATCTGATCCGAGGATTGATCGAGGGGTACCTGATCTTCTGTCGCCGTGAATACGGCATCGAGGGTGTGTACATGCACGATGTCTTTCCAGTTGCCTACGTCATAAGGCCTGATCTGTTCGAGCTCAAGAGCGGTATCCTCACGGTCGATTGTTCCTCGGCGCCGACCGCGGGCAAGACACGCTGGGCAGCACCCGGGGAGAAGGGAGGATTTGTCCAGGTAGCAACCGGAGTGGATGAGAGAGCCTTTCTGGAGGTGTTCTGGCAAGCACTTGGCCGCCGGGCATTTGCCTCACCGTCCGATTCGCTCTAATATTTGTCGGTAACAGGAGGCTTGATTCATGAAACGGAACTTTTTTTTTACTGCGCTCGTGACGACTACAGTCCTGTTGGTTCTTTCGTCCCCGGCGTTCGCTGGGAGCCTTGACGTGCGAGTCAACGCCGGGGCTAGTGCTCCGTATACCGATAAGGCCGGAAATACCTGGCAGGCGGACAAGGCGTACACCAAGGGTAACGGTTTTGGTTTCGTGGGCGGAGATACGGTGGACAGGGGTAGCGATGTCAAAATCGAAGGGACAGCCGATCCGCGAATCTACCAAACGGAACACTATGCCATGGACTCTTTTGTGGCGGAGGTCCCGAACGGCACATACACCGTCAGGCTTCACTTTGCCGAGACCTATGAGGACATTACGTTTGATGGCCCCAGGGTCTTTGACGTGAAGATCCAGGGTGCCGAGGCCGTGAAGGATTTGGACATCGCCAAGGCGGCCGGCGCCCTGAAGAAGGCGTTCGTGCAGGAGACAAAAGGGGTCCAGGTGAGCGACGGGCTCCTGAAGATTCAATTCGTCTCGAAACAGCAGAATCCCGCGATCAACGGGGTCGAGATCGTCAGCGAGTAGGATCAACGAGTGGGGGCGACTGGACGACCTGAAGGACCAGAAAGACCAGAAAGACCTGAAGGACATGAAGAGGAGTAAGTCCTTCAGGTCCTTCTGGTCCTCCAGGTCCTTCAGTTACACCGGAACCGAAAGCTTCACCACCCGCGGTTTGACCAGTGTCGCGAAGTCCTCGTATGAAAGCTTCATGAGTTCGGTGTGGGTACCCGCATTGAAGACGATTTCCTTGTCCTCCGTCAGGCTTTCCGCTACGAAGACCTCCATCCCGTAAAGGTTGCCGAACGGGGGCATCGCTCCCAGCTCACAGTCCGGGAATAGCTGCTTGAACTCCTTTTCCGAAGCCAACTCCACTTGCTTTGCCCCGATCGTGTCAGCCAGCAAGTCGAAATTGACCTTCAAGGAGGCCGGCAGTACCGCCATCGCCATGCGGCCGTCGACCCTGACCATCACTGTCTTGGCCAATTCTTTCCCGGGAACATGGGCCGTCGCGGCGATCTCCTGCGCGGTGTAGGCCAGGGAATGGCTGATGGTGATGTACTTGACCCGATTTGCGTCCAGGAACTCCTTCAGCTTCTTGACTGGCATGGCAAATCTCCTTTCGAAGACAGGTTTCTGAGGTCGATGGTATCGCCTCGCGCGCTCAGGTACAACTCCGAAGAAAGGATGAAGGATGAAGGATGAAGGAGGATGAAGGATGAAGGATGAAGAAGGAAGAGGATGAAGGATGAAGGAAGAAGGGCGATAATGCGGGGAGGAGGAGCAGAGTCGATGAAAGCGATGGTTCTCCAGTCAGCAAACCGACCTCTCGAGCTGATTTACTGCCCGGTGCCCGAGCCGGAAGATAACCAGCTGTTGATCAAGGTTCGCGCCTGCGGCGTTTGCCGCACCGATCTCCACATTGTCGATGGGGAACTCACCGACCCGAAGCCGCGGCTTATCCCCGGACACGAAATCGTCGGAGAGGTCGTGGCGGTTGGAGCGGCGGTCCATGGTTTCAAGACGGGAGATCGGGTCGGGGTACCGTGGTTGGGCTGGACGTGCGGCGCCTGTCACTCGTGTTCGACCGGACGAGAAAACCTCTGTGATACCCCTCGCTTCACGGGGTATACCATGGACGGCGGCTATGCGGAGTACACGGTGGCCGATGCCCGCTTCTGCTTTCCGATTCCAGAGCGGTTTTCCGACTCGGAGGCGGCACCGCTTCTTTGTGCCGGTCTGATCGGCTACCGTTCGTACCGCCTGGCTGGCCGCTTCCACAGTTTGGGGATCTATGGGTTTGGCGCGGCCGCCCACATCGTCACTCAGATCGCCGTGCATGAGGGACGCGAGGTGTATGCTTTCACTAAGCCGGGAGACGTGGCGGCGCAGGGCTTTGCGAGGAAACTCGGAGCCGTGTGGGCGGGAGGCTCTGAAGACGTCCCGCCGGTCGCCCTGGATGCGGCCATCATTTTTGCTCCCGTCGGTGCTCTGGTGCCGTTGGCGCTTCGGGCGACGGCCAAGGGAGGGACGGTGGTGTGCGGCGGAATTCACATGAGTGACATTCCTTCTTTCCCCTACCGCCTGCTCTGGGAGGAACGGGTGGTGAGGTCGGTCGCGAATCTGACCCGCGAGGACGGCGAGAGACTGCTGGAAGCCGCTTGCCGCGTTCCCGTCCGGACTTCGGTACAGACTTACGGTCTGGAGCAGGCAAATGAAGCACTTGAGGATTTACGGGCCGGCCGCATCGAAGGTGCGGCTGTTTTGATCCCGTAGTCTCGCGCCCGACGGCCGCTCTTGCAATCCGTCGGTGCGATGGCTAGATTACTTCCTTAACAGTCGTGGAGAGGCGATGGCGACGATCCGTCATGTAGCAGAGAGAGCCCGCGTATCGGTGGCAACTGTGTCTAATGTGATAACCGGGAAGAAGAAAGTTCGCCCCGAAACGACCGAGCGGGTTAACGAAGCCATCCGCGAACTCAACTACTCGCAGAGCTCGGCGGCGCGAGACCTGGCCGTTGGGCGCAGCCGGATCGTTGGTTTTGTCATCTCGGACATCCAAAATCCCTTTTTCCCGGAAATCATCAAAGGCTTCCAGGACCAGGCGCTCGCCCACCAGATGGACACCGTGGTGATGAACACCAACTACGATCCTCACCGCACTCTCACCTTCGTAAACCGGCTTCTTGCGCTCCGGGTTCCCGGTGTCGCCCTCATGACTTCCGAGATCGAACCGTCAGTTACGACCTCTCTTCTCGAAAACAAGGTTTGTGCCGTTTTCCTGGACCACGGCCACGCCGGTCCGTTGACGAGCAACATCGTGATCGATTACGCCCAGGGAATTGAAGAGGCGGTTTCACACCTGCGGGCACTCGGACACGGAAAAATCGCTTTCATCGGGGGGCCGGCCCATCTGGCGTCCGCGCAAATGCGCAAGCGTGCCTTCCTCCAACTCGTCCCGGACTCGGCGCAGCAGAAAGTCCTGGATTCGGACTTCACCGTCAAGGGCGGCTACTTTGCCTGTTCGAAGCTGCTGTGCCGGAAACCCCCCACCGCGATTATTGCGGCCAACGATTTGATGGCGATCGGTGCGGCTCACTGCGCCTACGA
>RPQK01000410.1 GCA_003819755.1 Acidobacteriota bacterium
CGGGCACTGTCGGTGGTCGGAAACAGCTTACCGGTCTCCTCTCGTTTGAGGCGAACGCCGATCTCTTCGAAAAAAGTGATCGTGTCCCGGACGTCAAAACGCCTGAGGACTTTTCGTATGGCATGCGGCGAGGACCCTGCAAAATCCGTCTCCATGACCCGCTCATGGGTGACATTGCAGCGTCCTCCGCCCGATACCAGGATCTTGGCGCCCAGCTTCCTCGCCGAGTCCAGCGCGAGAACCTCCGCCCCCGGGGCTGTTCGCGCTGCCCAGATAGCCGCCATCAGCCCCGCCGCTCCCGCACCGATGATGAGAACGTCCGCATCGCCCATTGGTCTTGTTTTCTATCCACAAACCAACACGAACCAACACGAACCAACACGAACAGAATGGTTCGGTTGGTTCGTGTTGGTTCGTGGATAAATAACTACGCGATTGCTTTGCCCGCCGTTTTATCCCATCCGACGGTCTTCCCGAGCTTTGCCGACAGGTTGATCAGATGACCCACGTTCGCGGCGTTAATGCCAAACGCCAGGTCGGCGGCGGGCGTGCTCCGGGTCTTTATCGCCTGCAAAAAGGCCTCCAGGTGAAGCGCGGTGGCGTCCCCCTCGGCTCGAAATTCGATCGGGTCGCCGGAGTTCCGATAGAGCTTGCACAAGTTCGGTTCGTACTCGATTGTGCCTTTGCTTCCATGGATTACCAGGGACGGGGGAGGATACATTCCTGTCGTCGCGACAGAGAGACGGGCGACAAACCCTTCGGGATACTCGAGAATAGCTGAGAGATGGTCTGGGACTTCGGTCAGCTCTTTCCACTGCAGGATCTGGCCGCGCGCCGTCACCTTTTCTGGTGCCGTTGCGCCGGTCAGGGTGTGGATAACGGCTACCATGGGAACGATTTCGCTGCCGGCCAGGCCGCAGGAGTAGTCCCAGTAAAGTCCCCAGTGGAAGAAGTGTTTGGGGTTGTAAGGGTGGTCCGCGACATCTCCGAGAAACAGGTGCCAGGGTGTGTCTTCAAGCTTCGAGTAGGCCGGTACAGGGGTATAGCCGACTCTGGTCGGCTGGTCGATGTGAACCTCTCCGGTGATGCTTCTGATCTGGCCTATTTCCCCCGACTTTAGCAGTTCACGCACCTTGGGGTTGATGGGGTTGAGGATCTGCTGGTGGCCCGATTGAACGATCCGCTTGGCTTTATTGGCGGCTGCGATCAGTTCCGCTCCTTCTTCGAGGGAGTGCGTGACGGGCATTTCCAGGTAGATGTCGCGTTCATAGCCCAGAGCCATCAGGCAGACCGGCTTGTGCAGGTGGTGAGGAACCGCGACCAGGACGGCGTCCGAGGCAAACAGGACTTTCCCGAAGTGGCCGGTCCGCTGAGGATCGACCGACAGTGAAGCGACCTTGTCCAGATGAGGCCCCCACACGTCGCAAGCCGAAGAAAGATTCGCTCCCGGGATCTTGAGTAGCCGCTTGAGCAACTCAAACCCGCGCCGCCCAAGCCCGATAACCCCAATCTGCGGCCCCGGTCCCCCAGCCGGTGCAGTCTCCTGCCCCCTGATCCCAGGCGAACCTCCGAGCATCACCGCAGCGCACCCGAGGAAACGACGTCGATCCAATTCCATGAGCGTTATCGTAGCAAATGTGGCAACTACGGCTTGGAACCGAGGCACGGTTTGGCCGCTGTCTGCTTAACCAAGTTCTCCATTACCTGCAGGTGTTCTCTCAACTCCTGCATTTCCTTGTTCCGGGATTCTCTTTCCTTCGCCATTGCGTCGAGCGCGGCCGTCTGGCTTGAGAGTGCTTCCTGCATCTCATCGAGTCTCGCGTAAAGGGCCTCGAACATTGCTTTGATTTCGTCCCCTATCGCCTGGTAGGCAGTCTCGGACCGACTCTTATCAGTTTCAGATGCTGGCTTCGGTGGGAGGCCCGGCTGGGCCTTCGGGCTAAAATCCCAGTAAAGGGAATCGGAAGAGCGACGCGCGTCCAGGAGGGAACGCCTTATTTCGGCGAGCCGTCCCGTCTGGTCATGGACAAAGTCCGACGCGGTTATGTTGATTCCAATATCAACTCCGCCACAACTTGGAAGATAAAGCTGAAAGACCTGAACACCTCCCGGAACATCCTGCCGGTGCTCGATCTTTTTCAGGTTGGACAGCCCCGCAAGCGTGCGCGGAACGACAGCGGGCGATAGCGGGCAAGCGTCAAGCAGGTAGCGGAGATCAACATCAGCATGCTTGAAATCCCAGATCTTGGCTAGGGCCACGAAGCGGAAAAGGCCCTCGAGCTCTCTGTATATCGGCCTCTTCTCCGCGATCTTTTCGTACTCGGCAGAAAAAGAATCGGCAAATTTCTTGGCATATGGGTTGGTTCTGTTGGTCCCGACGATCTCGTTCTTGACAACGTGCTCCTCCTCGGTCAGGAGAATCACTGGACAGCTGGCGATCTCAACGATTCCATTATCCTCGGAATAGCGGGTGAGGCCGGGATACAACCAGAATCGATTCATGGACTCCAAAGGAATAGAGGTCTTCCCGTCTCGAATGATCTGTTCTTTCGCATCTGCGAGGGTCATGTCGGGTATGCTGCTGAAGGAGTCAAGACCGAGCGAATCGGATCCATCAACCAACCTCTTCAGACAATAGTCGGCGTCCACAAGAATCCTGGAGAAATGAGTCGCAAAGGGTATGCCCAGTATCTTCACAGTCTGGGGCCGACCGCACACCCTCTCCCATTCCCTGAACCGTGCTTCTTCAATCTCCTCGGTCCGCTGGATCGATTCGCCGATCATCTGAAGATCGTGCATCACCGCAGGCGCGGGATCGATGGAGCACCCTGGATGGGAGTAAGTAACAGTATTGCCCTTTCTCTCTGCGTACTTGAGCCGAGCGTTCCGCAGGGCCACTGCAAGATCTTCTGCATGCAGTGGTGGGCGCTTGGCTTCCACTTGCCCGAACAGAATCAGGTCCTTCGAGTCAACGTCGATGACATAGCCCGCCAGCACAGTTAAACCGCAAAGAAGCCGAAGTTCGGCAGCCCGCTGAGGGGTCCGGGCAGCCGTATCCTGAAGCACCCTCAGCGAGACCGCCCGCATCGAAGCGTGAGCCGGGACGGTCTCCTGGCCATGAGCCAAGAGACAGGTTGACAGGAGGAACAAGGCTATGACAGAAATCAGCAAAGCAGCGCGCGTTTTCATCGGTCTTCTCCCTCAGCAGATTCGACTGGCTCGAATGCGATGAAGTACTCGCCCGGTTCTAGCCCTGAGAACTCGACCGTTTCCGCGCCTGGAAGAGAGAGAGGTCTCCACTCAGGTTTTTCCGGGTCGACTTCTCCCTTCAGGGGTATCAGTAGCACTCGAGGATACGGCCGGCCCGGAGGAAAGTTGTCGAAACTCACGGAGATGTCTCCAGTCGCCAGTTCGATGCCTACACGGGCGCGCCTCGCTTCTGGTCCGGATTCCGGGCTTTCCACTTGGATCACGGCGCGAGGGCCCTGCCCGCGCTTTGCCCCGCCGCGGGGAGAGATCTCGATCGGCACGAAATGCCAGGAAGCGTTCGGACGGAGAAGGGTGTCCACGCCCTCAGTGATGATCTCGGAAGTCGCCATCTGCCTCACGACGACGCGGACCGCGCCCTCGGCTCCTTTTTTCCAGCGCTCGACCGCCTGCGGGCCTATGGTATTGCTGATTCTGTCCAGCGCTCTACCGAGGAGATCTCGAGCCCAACCGGGTTCGCTGACACAGGCCTCGCCATGGGTTTTCGCGGTCCACTGCTCCCATTCTGAGGATAACTGAAAGACCTCCCTCGCAAGGCCCGCACAACGGTCACACTCACCCAGGTGCTCCTCGAGTTGAAGCTCTTGGTCTTGAGCGAGATTGTGGTCGAAATAGTCCACGAGCTCCTCGGGGGTGACACAGTTGTCTCGTTCTTCAATCGGCATGAGCCCACCTCCGCCGCCTCATATATGACCAATATCGGTCTCGCATGAATACCTCGCAGCTCACGGGCGCTTTATTTCTTAAGTTTCGCAAGATCCTCGAGTAGCCTGGGCAGAATCCTCTTCTTTACGTCGCCGCACCATTGGGCAACGTTCTCTTCCGGTACCCGGCGCGTGTAGTAATTCGACAGAATCGTCTTCCCGGCAACAAGGCACAGGAGGTCCTCATAAAGCCTGCGCGTGTTTGAATCGGCGATTACCTGGCCGAGTGGAGGTTCCATCCTCTCTCGCAGTGGTCTGAAACAATCATGGACGACCCTCCGGCGCATGCGCACAATCTGCAGGTACTCGCATTCGAGCCGGTTATGAAGGTCGCCTAAGGATAGGTCGGAAAGCTCCGCAACGATCTCACGCGGCGTCCACTCAAGTAGTTTGGCAAACCCAAAGACAATGAGCTGGTGAGGAGGGAGCTCGCTGCAGAAAGTGACCCGGAGAAAGTGCTCTCTCAGCTCCAGCTCCGCCAAGACCCTGTCGGGATCCGCAGGGGTTTGTGCCTTTACCAGGAGGTTGGATGTCTCGGAGTCCTCGGCATGACGTGAGAGGCCGCGACGGTCAAAATCCTCAAAGGTTGTTCCCTCCCTTTTTCGGTTCCTGTAATGCTCTATGATTCTCCAGTGCGCGAGATTCCTGGCCCATGCTATGAATGGACCGCGATTGCGATCGTATAGAGCGAGTTTCGCAAAGGCCGTGATCCAAACATCCTGTTCGATGTCATCGACGTCTTTCGGGTACACTCTGCCCCGAATGCATCCACGCACTGCCTTGCGATGTAGGTTCCGCAGAGCTGTAAAAGCTGACTCGGAGCCTTGTTTGGCTTCTTCGACCAAGAGCTCGTCCGAGGGACATTGAGAACTCATCAGCGTTTTCCTGCATCCGTCGCCGGCTCGAGATGAGGCCACTCTGCTGCCTGGCGGCGTAAAGGACCGGGGTCACCTTGGCATATGAACGCCGCCCAAAACCACGGTTCAGGATAGCGCTTCTTCAGCATCAACTTGGCCTGTTGCAGGGCGGTTGCCGGACCTTCTCCGTTCTTGAGGCGGTGGTAAAAATCCAACATCAGGACACGCGTCAGCTTGTCATCGACCCTCCAGAGCGTCATTACGAGGGTTTCGGCTCCGGCCAACAGGAACGCGCGACGCAAACCGTACACTCCTTCTCCGGCTTGTACTTCTCCGAGACCCGTGTCACAGGCCGATAGGACAACCAATTCCGTTCCGAGTAAATCCAGGCCGCTGACATCTTCCGCCGTCAAAATACCGTCTTCGGCAACCTCGGGCAGTAGGCCGCCTTTCCGCCAGGTTTCGGCCCCCGCTAAAGCCAGGCCCGACCACAAGAGGGGATTTTCCCAAACCGGACGAGTTCTGTCGGAGAGGCGGTCAACGATATCGGGGATTCCAACTCTTGCGCGGCTTTGACCTCTCTCGCCTTGGTTCTCCGGCCCAGGGTTGGGCAAGAAGAAACCGTGTGTGGCAATGTGCAGGATCCGCGGCGAGTGGAGGCTCTTCAGGGAGGATTCCAGCACTGAGTCGTCCAGCCACGGTTGCACGCCCAGCAGAGCCGCGATTTCAGTTCCTTCGATTCTGGAACCCGAAAGACGGCCGAACTCGATGTCGGACTCTCGGAGCTTGCCGGCAAGGAGAGTCGATTCGCCCGCAGGGCTTGACCCCTCATCAGACAGTGCCAAATCGAAGTTTGGATCAGCAGCGACAAGCGGTTTAGCACAAGGAGTCGAGACAGTACGTCCAAAGCGCAAAATGTCTCTGCCACAGCCGACGTAACTGATCTCGTACTTCTCAATCAGACGCTTACCGTCTTCCGTCAGGAGAATCTCGAATGGTAGCCGGGTCAGGTCACCGTCGGGGGCGATGAACAGACGTTTACATCCGCCGAGTGATCGAAGCAAGGAAGCAAAAAGTGTCCGCAGAGCTTTCGAGGGGTCATCAAATGATCCACGCGGCCCCGACCATTTTGGGCTGCCACGCGGCGCTCGACTTCCTTCAGGTTCGACCGTCTGGGTTATCTGCCTCCTCAAGGAGGCGATCATGCGGTCGACCTCATTCGCGTCGCCTATGTCAAACATGGCGACTTCCTTCGCCTGGCCGGCCGGGAGCAGGAATGCAAGATAGCGCGGACCGAGCCATTCGATTTGCCCTTTTACCGCGATGGCGCGAAAATCGCAGACTTCGAAACGGGCGAATTCGATCAATACGGAGGCCGCCGGGAGAGCAGATGCGACCGCCTGCCGGTCGGTGGATCGTAGTTTCGCGTCCAAAGCCATGTCAGGAATCTCGTGCGCAAGCTCGATTTCGAGCCTTTCCTTGCGGGCCGTGCAATTGGCAAGAAAACCGAGGTGCTGCCTGAGGTCCTGTGCCCCGGGCCCTTCCAAGCTCGCCCGTGCGATCTCCTGTCGTAACAAGGCCAAGGCCTCGAGTTTCGGCTGAAGATGGGGATACTTCCCCCGCCAGATCGCATCCCGCTGCAGTGCCATTGCCTCGGCCAGGATGGCCTTACGTCGCAAGACCAGGTCCAGGCCGGAATGGATGGCTTGCTGGCGTTCAGGCATGTGCTTCACTATTAAGGACAAGAATGCGTCCAGTCGTCCTCTGAATTCTCGGATATACGAGAGGCGTTGGCTTTCCGATGCAATGGAAAAAACCTGGGAGATCATCTGGTCATCGATGGCGCTGGCCTGTTGCATCAGGTCGAACGCGTCCGTGGCCCGGTCAGTTGCGGCGCAGAGTCGAGCCAGGCTGAAGAGGCTCTGAGCGATGTCAGGATGATGTGGAGGCAGAGTCTGCCGGCGCATTTCCATTGCTTCACGACAGAGGGGCTCCGCCTGATCGAAGTGGCCCATGCTGGTGTGCAAGGCGGCCACGTTATGCACGCTTGCCGCCAGGTCCGGATGCCCTTGAGGGAGGATCTGGCGTCGGATTTCCAGTGCTCTGCCA
>RPQK01000411.1 GCA_003819755.1 Acidobacteriota bacterium
GTTCGGAGCAGGGACCGCGCACCAGCGCGTCCTTGCTCCGAACCCCGAACCCCGAACCCCGAACGGGGAACGGACAAACTCCTTCCCTTGAACCTGCTAAAATGCTTAAGTGTCAGAACGTTGGCTGGCCATTCTCTTCGCTCTCGCTGTCGCTTACCTGTCGCTTTTCTACAAACTCGGAAATCTCGCCTTTATTGGTGCCGACGAACCCCGCTATGCGCGAATTGCGGAGGAGATGAACGATCGCCAGGAGTATGTCACTCCGACTCTCGAGGGACGGCCCTGGCTGGAGAAGCCTCCTCTGTTGTTCTGGCTGGAGGCGGGAAGCTTCAAATTCTTTGGCGTCAGTGAGTGGAGTGCGCGCCTGCCGGTCGCTTTGTGCGCCGTGATAGCGGCCCTCGCCACGGCTTTCCTCGCGACCAGTGTGACCGGAGCTCGAGCCGGCTTTAATGCGTTTCTGATTGTCGTCACCGCCCCCCTTTTCTTCGTCTATGGACGGGCGGGCAGCACGGACATGCCGCTCGTCGCCGCCCTGACGCTTGCCGTGGTCGCAGGGTTTCAAGCGTCGCGGGTCTATTCGTCGGAATGGGCGCTTGGAGCGGGTGCGTCGCTCGGGCTGGCTGTGCTGGCCAAAGGCCCGGTCGCTCTCCTGCTCTTCGCCGGTATCTTCCTTTTTTATTCGCTGCTTATCCGATCTTATCCGTGGACAGTGAGGCAGACGCTGGTCGGTTCGTCCACCTTCCTGGCGGTGGCTGTTCCATGGTACTGGTTGGTTTGGCTGCAGAACGGGGCTGACTTTGTCGCGACGTTCTGGCTCAACCACCATCTGGCCCGGTTCTTGACGACGATTCATCATCATTCTCAGCCCTTCTGGTACTACCCGCCGGTGTTGCTCATCGGGTTCTTCCCTTGGGTATTCTTCCTTTTCTCCTCGGCGGCCCGCTTGTTTCGCTACCGAGGTTCGGTGACCGGGGGCCACCGGGAAGAAGCGTTCCTGTGGATCTGGTTTCTGGTCCCTTTTGTTTTCTTTTCTTCGAGCAACAGCAAGTTGGCCGGATACATTCTACCGGCCCTTCCCCCGCTCGCCGGGCTGGTGGCGCTGGAGTGGGAGAGACTCCTTAACGGCGACGTTCTGGCCAGCCGATGGTTCAAAAGGGAGCTCGTTTTGCTGTTCGTACTGGGGCTGCTGGTCTGCCTCACGCTCGCTATAGGATTTCAGAGGGTCTACCACGCGCCTGGCATTGGAGCGTTACTCGCCGCCCCCCTGTTCCTGGGTCTTGTCGGGTGCTTCTATCACTACCGGATCCATCGCCCACTCGGGCTTTACATGGTGCTGGTCGCGGCCTTGACCCTCTTCGCCGCATTCGCCTTTTGGCTCGCCGCTCCGGTTATTGACGACTATCATTCCGCTCGAGATCTCAGCCGCCTCGCTGGGTCCTCGATCTCGGCTGAAAGGCCCCTGATCCTCTACCGGTACTTCCACCATACGGCTTTGTATTACACTGGTTACAGGTCAACGCCAGAGGCACTGCTCGATCGCGAGGCTCTCCGGTCTTATTTCGGGACGCATCCCCAGGACAGGTACCTGATCCTCACCCAGGAGTCGGGATGGCAGGACTTGCGGGACGGCTTCCCATCGCGCTTGATCCGGCATCAGGGGAATTTGTATTTGGTTGAGGTGGTGCCTTGACCGTTCGCTGGGTGCCCGTTGGAAGGCATTTTGATAATACGAATTAACACGAATTGGTTAATTCGTGTAGTTCGTGTAATTCGTGGATCAAATGCCTTCCACGCAGCAACCGGGAAACTGGCAACCGGCAACCGCTTTGGGCTATCATCACGGATTCTGGCTACTATGAAGCTCAAACTCTACAGCACGCTGACACAACAGGTTGGAGAAGTAGTCCCGCTCAACGACAATGAAATCCGGATGTACACCTGCGGTCCTACCGTGCACGACTACGCGCACATCGGCAATTTCCGTACCTTCGTGCAGTTCGATCTCCTGCGCCGGACCCTCAAGTATTTCGGATTCGCCCTGAAGCACGTCATGAACATCACGGATGTCGACGACAACATCATCACGAAGTCGACCGCGGCGAACATGACGCTTAAGGAGTACACCGAAATCTACGCGAACGCTTTTCTAGAGGACATGGAGACCTTGCGCATTCAGCGGCCGGAGGTGATGCCCCGTCCCACCGAACACATCGACTCGATGGTTGAACTGATCATGAAGCTCCGAGAGAAGGGCTTCACCTACGAGAGCGAGGGATCCACCTATTTCCGAATTGACCGTTTTCCCGAATACGGAAAGCTGGCCCAGCTCGAGCGCCGGCAGGGGGAAGCGGTCGGGCGGATCGACACGGATCGCTACGACAAGGAGAACCCGCGCGATTTCGTCCT
Organism: Acidobacteriota bacterium; assembly: GCA_003819755.1. Classification (GTDB taxonomy): domain Bacteria; phylum Acidobacteriota; class UBA6911; order RPQK01; family RPQK01; genus RPQK01. Next base: position 2,407 of record RPQK01000411.1, read on the forward strand.
GTGGAAAGCTCGCAAACCGGGTGAGGCTTACTGGGACACGCCTCTGGGTCCGGGCCGTCCAGGCTGGCACATCGAGTGCTCGGCGATGAGTATGCAGCATCTGGGCTCGACTTTTGACATCCATTGCGGCGGGGCAGACCTCGTCTTCCCTCATCACGAGAACGAGATTGCGCAGAGTGAAGCCGCGACCGGTCGGCCTTTTGCAAAGCGCTGGTTGCATTGCGAGTTTCTGATGGTCAACGGCCAGAAGATGTCCAAGTCGCTCGGGAACTACTACACGCTCCGGGGTTTGCTCGACAAGGGATACAACCCTCTGGCGATTCGTTATCTGCTCGCGTCGGTGCACTATCGGAAACAGCTCAACTTCACCCTCGAAGGACTCGAGCAGGCGACGGCCGCGCTCCAGCGAGTCAATGACTTCGTGATCAGGCTGCGTGAAGTTCCCGGCGGCGCCGAGGACAACCCGGCCCTGAGTCAAAGGACCAGGGACGCGCGCGCCCGTTTTGAGGAAGGGTTGGCCGACGATATGAACACTTCTGTCGCCTTGGCAGCCGTTTTCGAGCTGGTCAGGGAGACGAACACGCTCCTTGAGAATAATCAGGTTGGACCTGGCAATCGAGACGAAATCCTGGACTTTCTGTCCGCTGCCAATCAGGTCTTTGATGTCTTCCAGATTGAAGAGCAGAAGCTCGAGGATCAGGAAATTGTCCGCCTGATCGAGGAGAGGCGCGAGGCACGAATGAGGCGTGATTTCCGCCGTTCGGACGAAATTCGGCAGTTGTTGGCCGAGAGGGGCGTGGCGCTGGAAGACACCAAGGAAGGAACAAGATGGAAACGGGTTATATGAAGACGAGTGCCGAGGCAGTCAGACAGGTGATCTCGCGCTATATGGTCACGGATGGCCTGGATCTGGTGCTCGATCTGGAAAAAAGCCGCGGTGTTTATCTTTTTGACGCGAAGCGGCAGGAATACTTCCTGGATTTCTTTTCTTTCTTTGCCACTAATCCTGTCGGGCTGAACCATCCCCGGCTGACCGACGAAAAGACGGTTCGTGAGCTCGGTCGCGTTGCAGCCCAAAAGCCGTCTAACTCCGACGTCTACTCGACCGAGCTGGCGGATTTCGTGAACTTGTTTGCCCAAGAGGCGAAACCGGATTTCATGAAGTACCTCTTCTTCATCGAGGGCGGCGCTTTGGCCGTGGAAAACGCGCTCAAGGCCGCTTTCGACTGGAAGGTTCGTAAGAACTTCCGGCGCGGGATCAAGGAGGAGAAGGGCTACCAGGTGATTCATTTCCGGCAGGCCTTTCATGGCCGTTCGGGCTATACCCTGTCCCTGACGAATACCGCCGACCCTCGCAAGACGCAGTACTTTCCGAAGTTCAATTGGCCGCGGATCATCAACCCGAAGTGCACATTCCCCCTTGAAGGCGAGAATTTGCGCCACGTGGAAGAGCTTGAAGCCCAGGCTCTCGGGGAGATCCGGGCGGCTATTGCCGAGCGCGGAGAGGACGATATTGCCTGCCTGATCATCGAGCCGATTCAGGGCGAAGGCGGTGATAATCACTTCCGGCCGGAGTTCCACCAGGCGCTGCGAGCGATCTGCGATGAACACGACATTCTCCTTATACACGACGAGGTGCAGACGGGCTTTGGCGGGTCAGGCCGCATGTGGGCCGGAGAGCACTTCACCCAACCGGACATCATCACGTTCGGCAAGAAGACGCAGGTTTGCGGGATGATGGCAGGTCCTCGCCTCGACGAGATTCCTGACCACGTCTTCAAGATACCAAGCCGGGTGAATTCCACCTGGGGAGGCAATCTCGTCGACATGGTCCGCTGCCGGCATTACCTCGAGATTTACCGGGAAGAGAACCTTCTGGAGAACACGAGGCAGATGGGAGCGATCCTGCTCCGTGAGTTGCAGAATCTTCACGCGGACTTCCCGGATCGAGTCACGAATCCGCGCGGCCGCGGTCTGCTTTGCGCGTTTGATCTCCCGACGACGGAGTTCCGCAACCAGTTCAGGAAGCAGCTTTTTGAGAGTCGCCTGGTCCTGCTCGCCTGCGGCGAGCGTTCGGTCCGCTTCCGGACCGCGCTGACCATCAAGGAAGAAGAACTGATGCAAGGGATCTACGTGGTCCGCCAGGTGCTGGCGCAGATGGCCTAACACCCGGAGCAGGCGTCCGCTGGGGCGCAGGCGTCTCGCCAGGCGTCATTTATTTTTTTACAGCTCTACTCAGTCCGCCGTCTCCCACGCAATGTAGTGCCGCAGTTGGTAGCTGACCCAGTCCTCCGTCTCTATGGCAATGACGTCGAGTCTCGAAGGGCAATCGAAGACTTCGTAGCGCATGGTGAATTCGGAAATCAGGAGATCAAGCATCATCTCCTTGGTCCTGGTGATCTGGTCCTCTGGCGGAAGAAGCGACGGGAGTTGCCTCGTTTTGACCTCCACGAAGACGAGGCAATCCTCGTCGTAAGCGACCAAATCCAGCTCGCCTCTCTTGCCTTTCCAGTTGCGCGCGACGATGTCCCATCCACGCTTGCGCAGATAGCGAAGCGCGACCCATTCTCCCCAGCGCCCAAGTGACGGTTGAGACATGCGGACAAGCACCCGGTCGAACCGACCGACCTGCCCCGTTTCCTCGATGACCATCACAAACTATTACGCTCGACCGGGGAAATCTACGAAAGTTTTTGTCAAGGACTGGTGCCGTCGGTAGCCTCACTGGTGGTTGACAATCCGATAGGGCTTGTCTTTTAATAAGAGGGTTCCCACGGAGCGGGAATAACTCAGTGGTAGAGTGCAACCTTGCCAAGGTTGAAGTCGCGGGTTCGAATCCCGTTTCCCGCTCCAATTCGCCTACCTCAATCAGTCTTCGCTCTGCCCATCAGCTTCTTGTGAACGGCCACCATTCGATCCAGTGCCGCATTCACTCCCTGGTCGACTTTCTGTCGCGCGGGGTCCGCGTCGTGCCAGGCGATCGATTGGACGATGCCGTCGCGGAAACTCGCCTTGGCTTTGTAGTCCGGCACCGCCCGTTTGATCTTCGAATTATCGAAAACAACACTGTAAGCTTTGTCGCCCAGCAGGGTGCCGGCAAACGGAGGGTGCAGGGCCGCGATCGCCTCCGAGGGTAGATGGATTATGCGGGGTTCCACTCCCACAACATCGGCGATTGTCTGATAGATCTGGTCCCAGGTTTGAACTTCTTCGCTGGTGATGTGAAAGGCCTCTCCGATAGCTCTCGGCTGGGCGAACAGACCGACAAATCCCTGGGCAAAATCAGTGTGGAAAGTCATGACCCACAATGACTGACCATCGCCGTGGCTGACGATCGGGGCGCCGTGACGCAGCCGGTAGACGTTGGTATAGCCGTGGCCACCGACGGCGGCAGGGATCCAGGTTGGTCCGAAGGTGTAGTTTGGACGGACTATCGTCATCGGGAATCGGTCCTGTTTGTAGGCCTGACGGAGTCGTTCCTCACACTCGATCTTCAGCCTGGCGTACTCCCAAAACGGGTTGGCGACGGGCGTGGTCTCCGATATGAGGTAGCTCTTGGGCGGCTTCTGGTAGACGCTTGCCGAGCTGATGAAGAGAAAATGAGCGGTCTTTCCTGAGAAAGCAGCGAGGTCGGTTTCAATATCGGCTGGGGTATAGGCTATGAAATCGGCGACTACGTCGAACTTGCCGTCCCGCGCGAGCTTCTCCAGCGCCGTTCGGTCATTGCGATCGCCGACGGCTAGCTTGCACCGCGGATCGGGCTTGAGGTCAGAAGTTCCACGACTGAAAATCGTCACGTCGTGACCCTTCTCCAGGGACAACTTCACGCAAGCTGAACTGATGTTTCCGGTACCGCCCAGGAATAGGATCTTCATGCGCCTCCTTGTTTGACCGTTCAGCGTTCAGCGTTCACCGTTCAGCGTTCACCGTTCAGCGTTCACCGTTCAATTGGGAACCCTGAACGCTGAACCGTAAAACTCGAACCGTGAACGGTGAACGCTGAACGCTGAACGGTGAACGGTGAACGCTGAACGCCTCAACCCTGCAGCTTTCTCCCCACTGCCACCCCCGCCACGTATCCGCTCGCCCAGGCCCACTGGAAATTAAACCCGCCGATTCGACCGTCTACGTCGCAAATCTCCCCGCACAGGAACAACCCCGGACGGGCTCTTGACTCCATGGTGTCCAGATGAAGCTCCCCGAGCGGGACGCCGCCGGCCGTTACCTCCGCGAACCCGAAGCCTCGGTCCCCCGTGACAGGTAGTTCCATTCTCGTCAATATTTTCGTCAGTGACAACCTCTGGGGCCTGGTCAGTCCATGTCCGTACACCTCTGTAGAGACTCCAGCCGCCTGCATCAGAGCTTCGGCGAGTCGATCGGGCAGCACTTTCGTCAAGTGCTTCAGGACTTTTAGCTTTCCGCGGCCCTGTAATTCCGCGTCGACCTCCTGCCCGCTCTTCCCGGGTAGCCAGTTGATGACCAGGCGTGTCCCCGGATCGGTCGCCTTTGCATCCACGTAATACCGGCTGA
>RPQK01000412.1 GCA_003819755.1 Acidobacteriota bacterium
GCAAGATCAAGCTTCGGGAGACATTGTGGCCGGACTCTCCCGAGTCCGGCAGCCGGAGTCTGGAGACTCCGGCCACGATAAGGGCCCAGCTCCCACCGTTGATCCTGGTGCTATTGACGTTCAGGATCTCATTCTTCGCCTTTTCGAAGAGAAGACAGGTTACGAGCGCGAGCTGCTCGACCTGGACCTGGATCTGGAGGCCGACCTCGGCATCGACACGATCAAACAGGCCCAGATCTTCGCCTCAATCCGCGACAAGTACGGCCTCGCCCGGGAAGAAGGAGTTCAACTGAAAGATTTTCCGACGCTGCGGAAAGTCATCGAATACATGACCAGGAGAGTGGAGGCGGCCGCGGCCCCAACGCCAGCGACCACCGAGGTCTCAGCGACGGACGTACTTCGAACCTTGGCCTCCGCTTCCTCAGCAGCGAGCAGCGAGCCTGACTCGCAAGACACGCCAATACCAGACGTTTCTGCGCCGTCAGTCGCACAGTGGACTGAAATTCGACGTTGGTCGGTCGTCAGCCGGCCAACAACTCCCGATCCCGAGCAACGCAGGGTTCAGCTTTCGCACGGCAGTCTCATCCTCCTCACTGACGATGGGGCAGGAGTCGCGGCAGCCGTTCGGAAACGGCTCGCCGCCCTGGGAGTCAAGTCACTGCTTCTCACGGAGGGTGAGCGGCCCACAGGCCAGGCGGATTTCGCCGTGGATTTCGAGGACCCGGTGGGAATCAAGCAGACGATCGAAGAAATGCGGCACCGAAACGGTCCGATTGACGGCCTGATTCACCTGCTTCCGCTCAAGCGTCAAGCGCCAGTAGAACAGATGAGCCTCGCTGAATGGCGCCGAACAACGGCCCGCGAAACGAAGAGCCTCTGCACGCTGGCCAAGGCGTTGCTGAGCCAGCCGGACTCGAAGGACCATCCGCGAATCTTTGCCGCCGCGACCTGTTTAGGCGGCAGCTTCGGCTTCGCGGCAAGCCCCGACGACCCCGAGGTCCTGGCGGGCCCCCCGAGCCACGGAGGAGTGGCGGGGTTTGTGAAGGCTCTTGCGAAAGAGACGTCTGAGTTCCTGTTCAAAGTCGTTGACCTGGATCAAGAGGAGGCTCTGGCTCGACCCGACGCCACCGCCGGGGCGATCCTGGATGAGATCCTGTCTGGCAATCCGGCGATTGAAGTCGGATTCCGAAGGGGGACCAGGGCGGTTCCGCAGCTGTGTGATCGGCCCCTGGACTTGTCTCGTCAACCACATATCGAACTGAACAAGCACTCGGTTCTCCTGCTATTTGGCGGAGCGCGAGGAATTACGGGCGAGATCGCTAAAGACCTGGTCGACAGGTTTCATTGCCGTTTGGTCCTCGCCGGCACCACAGCCCTGCCCCCTGATGTTGCGGAAATTGCGAAGCTGAGCGGCGAGAATCTCGCCCGATACCGCAGACAGGTTCTCGACGAATTGCGAACGCGTGATCCTCACGCCACGGTGGCGAAGGCGGAGGCGGAGGTACAGAAGCGGCTGCGGTCCGTCGAGATCGCCCGGACCCTGAATATCTTGCGAGGCCGGGGAGCGGACGTTCGGTACGAAGTGTGCGATGTTCGTGATGATGCCCGTATGGCTGCTTTGTTCGACGACCTGTCGTCTCGCTTCGGCCGTCTGGACGGCATTGTCTTCGCGTCCGGGATTATTGAGGACAAACTCCTGGAGGACAAGACCGAGGAGTCGTTCAGCCGGGTCTTTGACGTCAAAGCCGACGGCATTTTCAACCTCTATCAGAACCTCAGGGCGCATCCCGAACTGAAACCGGCGTTTGTCGCTTCCTTCTCGTCGGTGGCGGGTCGTTTCGGAAACCGCGGGCAAGCGGATTACTCGGCTGCGAACGAGTTGCTGGCCAAATTCACCTACGAATTGGGCGGTGTCCTGGCCGACGCCAGTTGTTTCGTAATCGACTGGACAGCCTGGTCCGAAGTCGGCCTTCCCGCTCGTTCCGGCCTCGCGGCAATGATGAAGGAACAGGGCCTTGATCTCCTGAATCCGGTCCAAGGCGCGGAATGCTTTCACAATGAATTGCTCTATGGCACCGGACAGGAAGCGTTATACGCCGGCCGCCTGCCGGGGTACACCGACGAGGCCGTCCCGATTCGGCTGGAGCCCGAGGGCTGGCAAGGGGACTTGCAGACCGGACTTGCACCCATGCTTCAGGATGTCAGCGAGTATCAGCCCGGCGCTTGTCTTAAGGCTCGCAAAACAATCAATCTCGATACGGATCGCTGGCTGGCCGACCATGTGATTGACGGCGTGCCCCTCCTGCCCGGCGTCCTGGGAATCGAGCTCATGGTGGAGGCGGCACGGCTCCTCTTTCCCGAGTTTCACTTTGTCGGCTTGGACGATCTGCGAATTCTGCTGGCCGTAAAGATACTTAAGAACCGTCCGGTCGATCTCAGGATCACTGCTCAGGCGCACACCGCGAAGCAGCCGTATCAAAGGTTGGTCCTGGTTCGCATCGAGTCCGACTTCATCGGTCCAAACGGCCGACAGCTGGGAGAGACGCGACGCCACTATGAGGCGACTGTGATCTTGAGCCGTGTCAGGCCGGTATCCCGGACACGAGTCCCGTCCCCGATCGTTGGTGCAGCCGTGAATCGCGAGCTGGCGGAAAGGGACATCTACGGCAAAGGAAAGCTCCTTCCCCACGGCCCCGCGTTTTCCGTCCTGCGAGCAATCCGGACAATGGAAGACCGCTCGGCGGTCGGGTGGGTTGCTCCAATCAACGAGAGCGCCGTTTGCCCGGCCCTGAACGGGCACCGGCTGTCGACTCTGCCGCTCGCCCGTGAGGCCGGCTTTCAGGTGGCCGGCCTCTGGGCGATGCTGACGCCCGGGATCTTCAGCCTTCCGCATGGATGCAGGCGTCTTCGAAATTTCGGACTGCCGACTGAAGGAACGGCCCTCCTGGCCCGGAGTACGAATTTCACAATCAGGGAGGATTCGATCGAGTGCGACGTCGAAATCGTGGGAGACGACGGGCTTGTCTACGACCGGATGGAAGGCTACTACGCGGTTCCGGTAGCACAGCTGGTAGGAAGTGAATATGGAACAGCGTGATGACCTGTTAGCCCTGGCGGGAAGGAACGTTGTGGTGCTCGGCGTCGCCGACGAATCGAGTATTGCCTGGGGAATAGCCAGGGCGTTCTCGGCACACCAGGCGCGAGTAACCATCGGATATCAGCAGCGGTTCTTCAGCCGGGTGCGACTGCTCCTCAAGGAGTATCCCGAAATACGAGGCTCGCGCTGCGACGTCTTGAATGAGGCGGAGCTTAGCGCCTTTTTTGCTCCATTTCGCGAGGACCCGATCGACGTCCTGGTGCATTCGATCGCCTCGGCGCCAGCCGAAGCCTTCACCCGGAACCCCTCGGAGGTCTCGCTTGAGGCCCTGGACAGCACCATCAACGTCTCCGCGCTCTCGTTGTTGCGGGTGGTCCAGTTTGCCAAACCTTCGCTTCGCCCCTGGTCCAGTGTGGTGACGTTGTCATTCCAGGCCGCCAGCCGCGCTTTCCCGCCCTACGGGATGATGGGAGTGGCGAAGGCGGCGCTCGAAAGCATTGTGCGTTACCTGGCACTCGAGCTCGGGAGAGATCGCATTCGCGTCAACGCGATTTCTCCGGCGCCGCTCGAAACTTTGTCTGCCTATGGCGAAATGATGGCTATCAGCGGCGATCCGGACGCGCTCGGCAAGATAAGGGGAAACCTGATCAGCAACGCTTTTGCAGAAGCAGATCAAAAGACCGCCGGCTCTCGGGACACTCGAGGGATCGAATGGTTGCAGGCCGTCGGGTCCCATGTGCGACGCGCATGGGCCCTACAATCTCCGATCGAGGAGCCGGTCACCAAGGAGGACGTGGCTGGCTGTGCCCTGTTTCTCGGCAGCCAGCTCTCTGCAAAGATCACAGGGCAAGTCATTCACGTGGATTCCGGGTTTTCCAGCAGCTGCATTGTCTGAGCAGACAAACCAATGCAATCGGGCACTCAGACCTTCGAATCAGCCTTTGAGCAACTATTCTCGGATCGCCGTCTCGGCTCGGCGTTTGTCAGCCTCGAAGACCTCGACGTGGCCCCCGACGGGCATCCGGACCTGAGTCAGGAGGAACACCGCGTGCTGGCTGGGCTTCGTTTTGAAAAACGACGACGCGACTGGCTCGGTGGACGCCTCGCCGCAAAACGCGCGGTTGTGAAGCTCGCACGGCTGGGTCCCCTTGACCACGTTGAGATACTGCCCGCCCCGACGCGGGAGCCACAGGTCTACTCCCCTCCCTCGAGGTTGCGCCCCGACATCCAGGTTTCGATTTCCCACGCAGGCATGCTCGCCGGCGCCGTAGCCGGCAGGATCAATGACGGCAGAATCGGCTTTGACATGGAACGGGTGGCGACAGTTGATCCTGCTGTGTATTCGCTGGCTTTCACTGATTCCGAGATTCAAGCCGTCGAGGCGGCAACGGCCGTTTCGCGCACTTACACGGTGCTCGCCCTGTGGACCGCAAAAGAAGCGGTGACAAAGGCACTCGGAACCGGGCTCTCGATTTGTTTGAAGGATATTCAGCTTGTGCTGCCGGCGGGGATTTTCGAGGACGGCTGGACCGCGGAAGGATTCGAGGCAGTGTTTCGAAGGAATGGAGATGAGTGCGGCTCTCGGCTTACGATCCAGAGTCGACGGATAGGCGACTATGTCCTGTCGCTCGCGCGTCTGGCGGATGCCTGGAAAAGACCTCAAGGACCCCAAGGACCCCAAGGACGTCCTTCAGATCCTTGAGGTCTTTGAGGTCCTTGAGGTCCTTTCGGTTTCCAAGGGAGAAAACTGACACATGAACCAAGCGAAGGTGCCCGGGGCGGACTTGGGGCTGGAGCGAAAGCAGGTTGTTGTCCTGGGAGTGGCTGACGAAAGCAGCATCGCCTGGGGGATAGCCGAAGCCTTCCAGCACGCCGGCTCGCGCGTTCGAATAGGCTTCCAGCAAAAATTCTTCAGTCGGGTCAGACAGCTTTTCCAGAAGCACCCGGGTCTCGAGGGACAACGGTGCGACGTCCTCAATGAAGCGGAATTGCGAGACTTCTTTGAATCAATGGGAGAACGGCGGATCGATGTCCTCGTCCACTCCATCGCCTTCGGCGCGCCGGAGGTCTTCACGAAGCTTCCCTCGGCCGTCAGCCCCGAGGCTATCTCGCAAGCGCTCGCCGTGTCAGCCTATTCTCTGCCCCTCGTGGTCGGCCAAGCCAAAAGCCGGCTTGGTGAATGGTCAAGCGTGATCTCGCTCTCGTTCCTGGCTGCCCAACGCGCCGCGCCGATGTACGGTCTGATGGGGGTTGCCAAGTCAGCCCTCGAGAGCGCGACCCGTTATCTGGCGTTGGAACTGGGGTCCCTTAAAGCCCGCATCAACACGATCTCAGCCGGGCCGGTTGAGACTTTGGCGGCGCTGGGCATTCTCCTCGCCTTCGCCCAGGAGCCGGCGGTGCTCGCCCATCTGCCCGGCGACATCTTGTCGGGCCCAATAGCTGCTGTTGATAAAGAAAATCCCGGTTTGCGCGAGTCGGACCCAATGGCCTGGGCAAGGCTCGCCTGGCGGCACCTCCAGGAACGGTTTGCGGCACATTCGGCCCTGCCTGAATTCGTGTGCAAGGAAGACGTGGCGAACTGCGCGTTGTTTTTGGGCAGCGATCTGTCCCGAAAGATTACGGGTCAGGTCTTCCACGTGGATGCGGGCCTGTCCAGTTCGCTTATACTATAGGTAAACACACTGTCCAACCCACTGCGCCCATCATGAACAGCGAAATAACAAAGACGATCTGGCAAACCGGAGAACCATTCGTCCGCGGCTACCGAGCCGTGCAACTCTTGCTCGGCTGGGTCGTCAGGACGGCCTTCTTAACCACACGACGAGGACTCGACAAAATACCGTTGGAAGGGCCGGTGATTCTGGCCTCGAACCACCCGAGTTACCTTGATGCACCGCTCGTTGTGGCTTCCCTCCACCGTCCGGTTTTCTACCTCGGGAAACACACGATCTTCAACAACCCTTTCGGGGCCTTCTTCCTGAAGAAACTGGGAGGCCAGATCCCGGTCAACCGGGAAATGGGGGGAAACGAGGACGCTCTTCAGGCCGGCCTGAGGGTCCTGGCGAGAGGGTTTGCACTCGGTATCTGCCCGGAAGGAACGCGCAGCCCCGACGGCAGACTGATGCGGGCCCGCACGGGTGTTGCAATTTTCGCCTTTCTAACCGGCACTCCGGTCTATCCGGTTGCCATCGACGGCACCTTTCAAGCCTGGCCGGTGCGTCGGAAGTTCCCGCGGCTCTTTACCCCTACCGAGATCATCGTCGGAGAGCCGATCAGGGTCACGCGCGATCCGCGGGCAGCCGACAATCCTCGTCTCTGCCGCCAGCTCGCCGACGAAATCATGACCCGGCTGGGCAGCCTGCTCAACCAGCCGTACGAGCCGGGGCCGGTGTCGCGGTGAGGCTGGGTGCCGGTTCCTCACGGCGTGTTGAAGAAGGTCCCCACCCCAAAGGGCATAAGCGCGCAAAATAAGAAGCCTTATTTTGCGCGAGGCGGGCCTTTTTTTGGAGTGCGGCGGCAGAAGGTGGCCCTGCCGGCATTTCAGGGCCTGGCTACTTCCTCACGCCGGAGGCGTGAAAGGAAAGTAGCCGGGGGTGGAGCCGTTTTTCAGGCGACACCCCCGGGAAATAGGCAATAAAATCCCCCACTCCGGCAGGAGTGGGAGGAGGGACTCCTCGCACCCCTGCCGGTGTGCGTTCTTACTTCTGCGTCGTTTTCCGGGGGTGTCGCCTGAAAAACGGCTCCACCCCCGGCTACTCTCCTTGCACGCCTCCGGCGTGCGAAAGTTGCCGGGTATGTGTATTTTCGCCAAAGTCCCGCTCTCA
>RPQK01000413.1 GCA_003819755.1 Acidobacteriota bacterium
CTGTCTTCTGTCTTCTGTCTTCTGACTTCTGTCTTCTGTCTTCTGACTTCTGACTTCTGACTTCTGACTTCTGACTTCTTCTGACTCCTGACTTCTGACTTCTGACTTCTGACTTCTGACTTCTTCCGACTTCTGACTTCTGACTTCTTCCGACTTCTTCCGACTTCTGACTTCTGACTCCTTGAAACCGGGAAGAATACAATGAAGAAAATGCCATTCAGCCTTCGCACGATCATCGCAGTCGGCGTCATCCTGTTGCTGACAACAATCTTCTCCACTCAGGCCGAAGGTAAGAAGCTGTCTGTCGTCGGCAGCACCAGCGACTTGGCCGCCCTTGCAGGAGAGGTCGGGGGGGACCGCATCGATGTGCAATTAATCGCCAAGGGGTATCAGGATCCTCACTTCGTGGAGGCGAAGCCAAGTTTCCTGCTGCTGCTGCGCCGGGCGGATCTGCTTGTCACTGTCGGCCTTCAGCTGGAAATCGGGTGGCTGCCGCCGCTGATCACACAATGCGGCAATCCGAAAATTCAGCCGGGAGCACCCGGTTACCTTGACGCGTCGCAGTTTGCCGAGATCCTCGACATCCCGGCCGGTCCAGTCACCCGGGCGATGGGCGACGTCCATCCGCTTGGGAATCCTCACTACTGGTTGGATCCGGCCAATGGCCGACGTGTCGCAAAAGCAATTGCCGACAAGCTGGGACAACTGGATCCGGCCAATGCGGGCTATTTTGCCCAACGTTTCAAGGATTTCGATCAGCGCCTCGCAGCCGCGGAGCAGAAGTGGGACGCGGCCATGAAGCCTTACCGCGGGCGCAAGGTCGTCACGTATCACAATTCCCTTCCCAATTTCGCCAAACGCTTCGGCTTAAATGTGATCGGATACGTCGAACCCCGACCTGGAATTCCGCCCTCTCCGAGCCACACCATCCAACTGATGGGGCTGATGAAGCGGGAAAACTGCAAGGTCATCATGGTCGAGCCTTACTTCGACCTCAAGACCCCGAATTCCATTGCCCGAGAAACGGGAGCCAAGGTCGTCCAGTACCTGCCATCGGTGGGTGGGGAAAAAGAAGCGGATAGCTACTTCAAATTGTTCGACTACGACCTTGATTTGCTGACAAAGGCCTTCGCGGCAACAAAGTAGCCGCCCAAGGAGTGATATGGAAATGCTTCCGTTCTTGTTGTGGCCGTTCATCGCGAGCCTGATTCTGACGGGTATCCATGCTTATCTCGGCGTGCATGTGGTCGAGCGCGGAGTCATTTTTGTCGACCTGGCCCTTGCACAAATCGCCGCCTTGGGCGCCACTATCGCCATCCTGCTAGGAATGGACGTCCATGGCCAGAGTGCCTATTGGCTTAGCCTCGCCTTCACCTTCATCGGCGCGGGCGTTTTCGCTTTTGCCCGGGCCCGGGCCGCGCACATCCCGCAAGAGGCCTTCATCGGCATCGCCTATGCGGTCGCATCCGCAGCCGCCATCCTGGCGATGAGCAAGGCTACCGGCGAAACCGAACATCTGAAAGACATGCTGGTCGGCAATATTCTGGCAGTCGACCGGGCCGAGGTATTGAAAACCGCTCTTCTTTATGGCGTCATTGGGTTGTTTCACTACGTGTTCCGGCACAATTTTCTGCTGATTTCGACCGACCCGGCAGCAGCCGAGGCACGGGGCTTGAACCTTCGCCTCTGGGATTTTCTTTTCTATGCGTCCTTTGGCTTTGTTGTCACTTCCTCCGTCTCGATCGCCGGCGTACTCCTCGTCTTTTGTTACTTGATCGCCCCGTCGGTCGGCGCCATGCTTCTGGCGGAACACGTCGGAACACGCCTGGCGATCGGTTGGACTATGGGGACATTGGTTTCCGCGCTGGGCGTGTGCTTCTCGGTCTGGCTCGATCTGCCTACCGGCGCCACCATAGTTTGCACGTTTGGGGCCGTCCTGCTGCTGGTGTTCATCTTGCACCTCTTCTTCTACCACGGCCGCGGAGCCCGGCCCTTGAAAGGCGCAATATCAGCCCGAGCCGAGGATCGTGCATATACGGGGAAGACGGAGTGAGGGTCAGTTGTCCCAATCCGACCCCGAGGCGCCGGACCAATATAGAGTGCGGCGGCAGAGGCTGGACTTTATACAGATCTCGAGACCGGGACGGCGGTGCGGGCGGAGGTCCGACAGAGCCGCAAGCGCAGCGTTTTTTGCGGACCGTCAGCGGACGGGGAGCGCGTCGGATGCGTGCCTCGAGCACGAATGGGTCTCGCTCCGGCGCGCGTCCGACGCGCTCCCCGTCCGCTGACGGTCCGCAAAAAACGCTGTGCGGCTCTGTTCGATCCTGCTGGTTCAAGATGTGTATAAAGTTCAGGGCAGAGGGAGTCCCGATAGTAGGCGCCGGGTCCTGGGTCTCTTGATGCGAGGCTGAAGAGGCGCTGAGGCCGCCGGCTGCCCCTGGTGTCACGCGGGGCAGAACCGAGGTGGAGCTGGACGATGGAGTCGCAAGCCAACTCGGAGAAGCGGGGATCGCTTGGAGCGATCGTCTTGGTCTTTTTGAAACTTGGGGTGATCGGCTTCGGTGGTCCCGCAGCGCATGTCGCCATGATGGACGACGAGGTGGTCCGCCGCCGGCGCTGGCTGTCACGCGACGAGTTTCTTGACCTGCTGGGCGCTGCCAATCTGATCCCAGGCCCGAATTCCACCGAAATGGCGATCCACGTCGGACGCCGGCAAGCCGGGTGGCCGGGCCTGATCCTTGGAGGAGCATGCTTCATTCTGCCGGCGGCTTTCATCGTCACCGCGTTCGCCTGGGCCTATGTCAGGTATGGCTCGCTCCCCGAAGTCGCGGGCGTGCTCTACGGCGTAAAGCCGGTCATCATCGCCATCGTGTTGCAGGCGTTGATCAGTCTCGGACGCACAGCGCTCCGAAGCGTCTTTCTCGCGGCGGTTGCCGCAGTGGCGACCGCACTCGCGTTTCTCGGCGTCAACGAGCTGTTGCTGCTCGTCGGGGGCGGAGTTGTGATGATGGCTGGGAAATGGCGGCCTCGCACGATGCTCCGTTTAGTGCTGGCCTGGCCACTCGGAGTGATCGCGAACAGCGCCGGCGGCATCGGATCGAACGTGGGCCTGTGGCCGCTTTTCTGGTTTTTCGTCAAAGTCGGCTCGATCTTATATGGCAGCGGGTACGTGCTGCTCGCCTTCATAAGAGCCGACCTCGTGGAGCGCTGGCGTTGGTTGACTGAAACTCAATTGCTCGACGAGGTCGCGGTGGGACAGGTGACCCCGGGGCCGGTCTTCACGACCGCGACGTTTATCGGCTATCTGCTGGCTGGTCCGCTGGGCGCCGCCGTAGCAACGGTCGGGATCTTTCTTCCGGCATTTGTCTTCGTGGCCGTCAGCAGCCCACTCATTCCTCGCATCCGGCGTTCCCCCCTGGCCGGGGCTTTTCTGGACGGAGTAAATGCAGCATCCCTGGCGCTGATGTTCTTCGTGACGTTCCAGCTGGGAATGGCGGCGCTCGTCGATCTTCCGACCCTCATTCTGGCCGCCGGCGCCGCGCTTGCGCTATTTCGCTTCCGGGTGAATTCGGCGTGGCTGGTGCTGGGCGGTGGTCTGCTCGGGCTGGCTCTACAGGGACTGTAGCGGCTCTGTCGGACCTCGGCACATTGTCGGGCGTCCTGCGCTCGATTCGCCGAACCGCTCTCTCCATCCTCGATTCGTAACTCCCCCTTTGACAAAACTTTGCGAATCTTGAAGTGACTTGTCGGGCCTTCCGAGAGAAGATAGGACCCGAGTAAAAGGGGGGAGTAAAGGGAGGGTGCCGATGAACCGCGATCTCCTCGTGCGAAAGGCGGCCGTTTTGCTTGGGTGCGGTGCTTTCGTTTTCCTGTGGAGCCTCACCGCGTTAGCCGGCTCCCCGGTCCAATCTCGACCCCACTTGAGCGACAGGCGCTCCGACGAGCACCTGGGAACCAGGTCGCTGCGATTCCAGAGCACCGGGTACACGGTCTACGGCGACTGGTTTGTGAGTGCTTATCTCACGCCCTCCGTGTGGGAACCAGGGGTCGATATCCGAGTCGGGGCCGACCTGACGCTGCTCGAGACCCACATCAACGCCCTCCGGACCGCGAAGACGAAAATCGATTCGTTCTGCATGCTCGTGACCGCCGAGCGGACCTTCGACCCGGCGGGTCACTTGCGTCTGCCGAGCGACGAGAAAATGTCGACCCTCCTGACCCCGACCGGGCTCCCGATTGAAGGCGGCTGGCAGGGCCCGATCACCGATCGTTTCGGCTACGGGTTCAAGACCCCTATTGACGTTTTCCTTCTGCATCCAGCCACAGGCGGAGTCGTCCAGTCCGGTCAGCGCACGATCAGTTTCTCCGCCGATGTCACCGCCCCCGCGGACCTTCCACCCGGCATATATCGGATCCGCCTCGATTTCGCGATCAAGAGCGGGACTAAATACTACAGCCTGAACGGCGATGCCTTCGGCACACGCCCGTTCTTTACCGGCCGCCCGACGGAATCGCACGTCTACTCGCCGCCGTTTGAATCGGACGGCTTTGACGTGTCGCATCAGTGGATCGATGCTTCGCAGATCGTTCCGCGGATCCCCTGGGTCCTGCTCGCGAAGTACAACTCAAACGGGTACAAGGGAGTCATCGCCGAGGAGGATAAACCGACCTTCGGGCTGGCAAGCCGAAACCTGATTCAGGACGACGTAATATTGCCGCTCTACAACGATGCCGGCAACAAAATCCCTTACTCCCTGGAGCCACAGTTTTCACCGGACACAATCGAATTGCGCTCAAATATTCCCTGGAACTATCAGAGCGGAGAGATGTCGGTCGAGGTCACTTCACCGGACGGGAAGACCACCAGGCTGGGCACCGCGCCATTCGTCGGGGCCTCCGGGCAGTGGCCGACAACCAAGCGCGCCGCCTTCACCAGCTGGAAACCGACATCCTACGGCCTCTACACCTTGAAGGTTACGGGCTGGCTGGCCGATATTTGGGGCAACCGGTACGAAGGAGGAGGCACCTACCGATTTTGGATTGCCAAGCGGATGACGCTCGCCACGGCCACCTTCCAGGGAATGCCTTACCCGGTCGGCAGTATTTACGGGCGTGATACCGCTTTTGCCCCGGCCGTTCCCGCCGACGTCGAAGTGACCGCGACGCTCTTCCCCTACTCGGACGCGAGCAGTCCTCGGAGCGTCTCTTTCACGGGGACAGCCTCGCAGGCCGGTGTATTCGGCGCGGCCCAGGGTAACAAGTCTTTGCCGCTTGATACGCCAGGCGAGTACCTGGGTTACGTGCTGGCGCGGTACACCGATCCCGGCGGGCATCTGTGGGTCTGCAGCATGAGACACGCGGGTGTCGTCTACCCGGCCGACTCCCCGATAGTGGCTCGCGGCAAGAAGCTGAAGATCAACGGACAGCTGACGGATCGGGGAGACACCCATTTTGAAGGCTATTACGACAACGCGAGCCAAGAGACCAAGCTGGCCCACGTTAATTTCCCTTACAACCCCGGCGATGTTCTGCTGATAGCCAGCGAGGGCCTGGGTGCGAATAAGATTGAACCGGTCATCACCTGGGAATCCAAGCTCAATCCGGCGCCCTACGACCCGGCCATCAGCCGCGTGGGGGGATCGAATGTGCGGATTAAGACTTCAAATGGATACTCGCCGCACTTGTTTCCCGAGTACATAACCGAGCTCGCCTACTACTATGGATCGGCCGCCAGACCGGGGTTCATGGGCCGGTTTCTCGTCGGTGAGGATGGAGTCCGCTCGCCCTACTGGCCAACCAGCCCGAACAGTTTCGGAGGGCAGATCAACGCCTCCAGCAACGGTGATTTGCCGGGAGACATTTATAGGTTCATGGGCGGGGTCGTCATTCGCAAAACCGGCCAGACTCCGGAGTACGCCGGCTACCTTTCCAGCGGTTTCATGCTTGCGGGAGGATCACACAACAACCGCGTGATCGCGCCGGGAACCGAGACGCTCTTAGGGTCGGATGGAAGCAGGGCCCGTTTCTTCCTGGTTGGTTTGCGACCGGGCATGATGTATGCAACCGGTCACACCCTGGCGTTCGCCGTTCAGATCGACCCGATCCTGCCGGTCAATGTTACGTGGGAATTTTTCTACCCGGACGGGAAGCAGGTCGTCACGACCGGAAAAGGCGACGCCTTCGGCTCTGCTGTTGGAAAGGATCGTTTCGTGCTCGATCAACCGGGCGTCTACAGGTACAAGATCCAGGGGGAATGGGACGGAAATTCGGGCTATATGCCCGGTTTGCCGAAAGAAGGCGGGTTCCTGTATGTTGTCGAGAAAGACCGCCCGGCGGACGCGCCCGTGCTCAGCCTGAACTTTCCAGCCGAGTACGTTTTCCCCGCCAAGGAAGGTTTCGTCGTCAAAGGGAACAGTACCGCCCAACAGGTTTACTATGCGGCCGTTATCCCCGGAGCGGTCATCGGGCAGGGCTGGCTGCCGGTTACTGACGGGACGTTCATCTACTATCACAATCCGAATGCCGTAACCCTCTCGACGCCCACTTACGATACGGTCAACCGAGTCAAAGGCACGTCGGAGCTAGGGGACGTGGTTCACTTGACCTTCTTCTCGCGCGAGACGACCGCCGATGGCCGGGCTTTCCACTCGTTGGTGCGCCTGATCGTCCGGGGGACGCGCGTGATTCACGTAAAGTAGTAAACAGAGCCGCCCACGCTCTGCGTCGATACTGTTGAAAGAGGTCGTCACCCCGGCAGGGGTGCGAGGAGTCCCTCCTCCCACTCCTGCCGGAGTGGGGGATTTTATTGCCTATTTCCCGGGGGTGTCGCCTGAAAAACGGCTCCACCCCCGGCTACTTTCCTCTCACACCTCCGGCGTGAGGAAGTAGCCAGGCCTTAAACCTA
>RPQK01000414.1 GCA_003819755.1 Acidobacteriota bacterium
ACTGCCCCTACTGTACGGACGGGCGTGATTAGCGGGGATTGGCGGGGTTGAACCGCAGTTTCGGAGTCTCGGGAGCGCTCCGTGCCCTGCCAAGAGGAAGCAAGCTCATGCGAACCAAAGCCGTGAAGTCGGCCAATGCCGCGAGAGGTTTGTTCGCCGGAGACGGTGAAATCGCCGGCGTGATGGGCACCATCAACTGGGCAAACACCCCGGTCGGGCCGGTTTCGGCGTGGTCGCCCGCACTGCGAACAATCGTCGGTCTTCTGCTGCACAGCCGTTTTCCTCTCGCGCTCTGGTGGGGACCCGACTTTGTCCAGATTTACAATGACGCGTACAGTTCCCTCACAGGTGTGAAACACCCGGGTCCGATGGGGCAGCCGGCCGACGAATGCCGGTCGGAGATCTGGCGCCTGGCCGGGCCCATCATCCAGGCCGCCTTCTCAGGCAAGCCTGCGACGTTCAGTCAGGACTTATCCCTGCTGATCGATCGCAACGCCTTCCAACAGGAAACGCACTTCAAGGTTGCCTATACGCCGGTGCCGGATGAGTCGGCAAAACCATGCGGGATTGGCGGCGTGCTGGGGACGTTCACCTTAACGACCGAGCAGGTCCACGAGGAGCGGCGCCTCAGAACGCTCCATGAACTGGCCACCAGCACCGCCGGGGCGAAGACACCCGAACAGGCGTGCGAAGCCGCCGCTGCGGCTTTTTTGAAGAACCCATGGGACGTGCCTTTCGCCTTGTTCTACCTGTTGGACGAGGATGGAAGGGAGGCCCGGCTTGCCGCCTCGTCCGGATTCGGCGGCCAGACTCACGCCAACCCGGCGACCGTCGACCTGCGCCGCCCAGCCTCCCCTGAATCTGCATGGCCGCTCGGCCGGATCCTGGAAGCACGCCAGGTTGAAGTGCTGGCGAATCTGCCATCCACGTTTGGCCGGCTGCCCACCGGGTGCTGGTCGGAATCCCCTCACACGGCCCTTGCCCTCCCGCTTTCATCTTCCGATCAGGCGCAGCCCTGCGGCGTTATGATCGCCGGTTTGAGCCCCCACCGGGAGTTGACCGACGGATACCGCGGGTTTCTTGAGCTAGCGGTGGGTCAGGTGACGACCGCGATTCGCGGTGCCCTTGCCGACCAGGAGGCTCGAAGACGAGCGAAGTCTTTCGAGGTGGATCTCTTCGAAGCAAACCAGCGCCTGCGAAGGACCCTCCAGGCCGGCGAAATCGGAAGCTTCGAAGTAGACCTGTCCACCGGTCAAGGCGCTTGGAACGAGGTGGAATGCAGGCTGCTCGGGATCAAGCCCGGAGAAATGACGCCGAACTCTGAGACTTTCTTCGGTTTTGTCCACCCTGAGGACCGGGATGGGCTCCGCTCCCAGTGGGAACAAGCGATCAAGACGGGGCAGCTGGATGCCGAGTTTCGCATCATCCGTGCTGATGGGCAGGAGCGCTGGCTGGCGAGCAAGGGCGGGTTTTTCCCGCACCCGGCGGCCGGGAATCACCCGACCGGTCAGACGGCCCCCGGGCGGTTCCTGGGCGTGAATTTCGATATTACCGAGCGCAAACGCGCGGAGGACTTTGTCAAGGCGGTCAATTCCATCGACCGGCTTATCCATTCGACGCTCGACGTCAATGAGGTGATGCGCCAGGCGGTCTCGGGCGCAGCGATCGCCCTGGGGTGTGACACGGCGGCGCTCTCTTTACGGAAGGACCAGACGTGGGTCGTCAGTTGTGTCCACAGCTTCCCTGAGGACGTCGTTGGTTCAGAAATCAATGACGCCGAAGAGCCGCACGCGGTGTTGGCCGTCCGGAGTAAGCGGCCTGTGGTCATCGACGATGCGTTCACGGATGGACGAGTGAACCGCGAGCACATGAAAGAGTGGGGCGTGCGCTCGGTTTTGGTGGCGCCTCTGCTAACCCAGGATGAAGTGATCGGGGTTCTTTTCTTTAACTTTCACAAGCGGGCGATGGCTTTCGATGATCTCCATCTCGATTTTGCTTCGCAACTGGCGTCCTCGCTCTCCCTCGCCCTGCAGAACTCGAAGCTCTTTGAACACGCTCAATCTGAACTGATCGCGCGCAAACGGACAGAGGAGATCTTACGGCGGCAAACCGAGGAATTGGCGGCAGCGCGGGCGCACGCCGAGAACGAGCGCAGCTACCTGGAGGCACTAATGACCGCCTTGCCGGTAGGGGTCGCCATGTTCGACCTGCAGGGCGGGAGCATCCGCAACAATGAAGCGTATGACGCCCTCTGGGGCGGTTCCCTTCCGGTCACCAAGGGCCTTGCCGATTATCCACGGTACAAGGCCTGGTGGCCGGAGACCGGCCGGCCGGTTCAGCCGCAGGAATGGGGTTCCGCGCGGGCGTCTCTCCATGGTGAAAAAGTCGAGGGACAGGTCATCGAAATCGAAGGCTTTGACGGAGTCCGGCGGCTGGTCTTTAACAGCGCGGCGCCCATCCGCGACGCGAGTGGCAACGTTATCGGGAGCGCCGTGGCAGTCCAGGACATCAGCGACCTGCGGCGGGCGGAGGAGGCTTTGGCCGCCTCCAACAAACGACTCCAGCGAGTGCTGGCGACCATCACCGAAGGCTACTACGCCTTGGATGATCGGTGGCGCTTCGTCGAGATGAACGGACCAGCCGAGCAGCATTTTGGACATCCGGCGAGCGAACTGGCGGGTCAGAACATATGGGACGTGACACGCTCGCGAGTCGACTCGCCGATACGCCGCCGATTTCATGAGGCCATGGCGAACGACGCCCCGGTTCACTTCGAGGCCGCGTCAGAGATACGGCCGGGCACTTCATGTGAATTGCACGTGTGCCCCCGCCCAGGCGGGCTGGATGTCTTCTTCCACGACATCAGTGCCCGGAAGGCGGCGGAGGAAGCCCTGCGCGAGAGCCAGCGGCGGCTGGCCTCGATAGTCGACAGCATCGCGGATGGGTTTTACGCGCTCGACCGGCAGTGGAGGTTCACCCACATCAATGATGCCGCCCTGCGATACTTCAACAAGACCCGTCTGGAGATGATCGGACAGCGGATCCAGGAAGTTTTCCCGAAGATCGTCGGAAGTGTCTTTGAAGAGGCCTACCGGCAGGCTTTCGAGCATGGCTCATCGGTCAGCATCGAAACGGCCTCGGTAGTAACGGACAGCATTGTCGAGATTCATGCTTATCCCGGGCCGGACAACCTGACGGTGCTGTTCCGTGACGTGACCGAGCGCAAGCGGACGGAAGAGGCCCTGCAGCGCAGTCCGGAAGAGCTGCGGCAGGCGAATGCACAACTGGAACAGAAGGTTGCCGAACGGACCGCGCAACTCGCCCAGCGCGCTCTTCAGCTCCGGGCCTTGGCAGGCGAGCTGACGCTGTCTGAACAGCGCGAGCGGCGCCGGATGGCCAAGATCCTGCATGATCACCTTCAGCAGTTGCTGGTCGGGGCTAAGTTCCGCGTCACCATCCTGGGCCGGGTCGGCGACGAGGTGCTCAGGCAGGCAACCAACGAGATCGAGCACCTGTTGGACGAATCTATCGCCACATCCCGATCACTTACTGCGGAGCTCAGTCCGCCGATCCTGCATGACGGGGGCTTGAAAGCGGGCATGGAGTGGCTGGCGAGGTGGATGGCCGACAAGCATGGCCTGTTCGTCGAACTGTCCGTCGAAGACCGCATCCCTGTGCTGCAGGAAGACGTGAAAGTCTTGCTGTTCGAGTCGGTGCGGGAGTTGCTCTTCAACGTCGTCAAGCATTCTCAGTGCAAGTCGGCGACGGTCAACATCCGCCGGGTCAAGGGCGGGAAGATCCAGGCGGTGGTCGCTGACCAGGGTGTAGGCTTCGACCAGGCAAAGCTCAAAATGACCGGGATGTCAGGCACGGGTTTCGGCCTGTTCACAATTCAGGAACGGGTAGAGTTGATCGGAGGCCACATGCAGATCGACAGCACGCCTGGCACGGGGAGCCGGTTCGTCCTGACCACCCCGCTCAATGCGGCGAGCTCGCCGGCGCCGGCGCCGGTTGTCGTCGAGGCAGCCCCAGCCACCCCCTCGGCGGTCGAAGTCGCGTCACCTGCTCCAGGCCCCAAGATCCGGATCCTGCTGGCTGACGACCATGCGGTTGTGCGCCAGGGCCTTGCCCGGCTGCTCTCCGCCGAACCAGACATCCAGATAGTGGGAGAGGCAGCGGATGGCCGCCTGGCCGTTCAACTGGCCGGCAAGCTCAGGCCTGACATCGTGCTGATGGACGTTAGCATGCCTGGCCTCGATGGTCTGGAGGCAACCCGCATGATTCGCCAGGAGTGGCCGGAGGTGAAGGTCCTCGGCCTTTCAATGTTTGATGAGAAAGAACGGGCTGAGGCGATGCGCGCGGTTGGCGCCTCAGCCTACCTGACCAAAAGCGGCCCGGCTGAAGAGCTGGTCGCCGCAATTCGATCCTGCTCGGTCCGCAAGGCGGAGCTGCCGGCCGAATCGAATCCCCCGGGAGGCGTGCCCTTGCCGGACCCGAGGAGGGAAGGTTGACGCACGGCTGCAATGGCAAGGTCCCATCTGGAGATGGGACCTACGTTGCCGGCGACTTTGATCCGGCGCCTTCTTACGGCTGTACAGCCTGCGCTTCGCCGGCTTCGGGTTCGTCGGGTTTGGGTTTCAGCGACGCCTGGCAGTTGGGGCAGTAGAGCCATTCGGGACGCGTCGGAAAGCCGCAACCCTGGCAGAATTCGCTGGCGACCGGAGAGCCGCACCAGGCGCAGTAGGTGCCTCCGGTAGCCGTTCTCCCGCACTTGGAGCAGACTGCTCCGGCGCCGTCTTCCGGGCGGACGATCAGGTACGCCGCGAGGCCAAAAACGAGCGAGATCAAGGTGAGCGCCGACCACGTTACCGGGGAGCTCATACCCCGTCCGCGGGCATCGAGGTAAACCCAGGTGGGCAATAGGAACCAAAGAAACACAATTGAGGTCACGAACAGGATTGCGGAAATAGTCACCGGGACTTCATAGACACCGCTTTGAAACCAGGAATGATCGTCCAACCCCACCACCTTCACGTAGAGATTCCCGAGCATCTCGCCTTCGGCGCTCTCGAACGGAGTTGAAAAGACGCGGCCATCTTCCTGGTACCAACTCCAGTCCGGGCTATGTCGCCGATTCACACGGGATGCTTCATCGGGCAAGTAACGGCTCCAGTCGAAAACCGCGTGATCCTGGATCTGCCGGCGAATGAACTCCTGACGGTCCGCAAACCGGCCCTCTTCTTCTATGGCCGCCTTGTACTTGTCATACGCGGCATTAAGCCGCGCAAAAGCCTCGTCCGGCACCCCGAACAGGTATTGGCCATGAGTGTCCATCGCCCAAAGGTAGAGGCGAGCCTCGCGGTACTCGTCGAAAAAGCGCGCCTGGGCCTGGCCAACGATGTGTGGATCGACCGGGACTTTCGTGATCTTCTTGGCGGTCTCGGTGAGATAAGCCCGATATTTTCGAATCTGCTCTTCTCGATTCTGCCGCGCTTCCGCTTCCGCCCGTTCCTGGGCTTCGTTGTACAGCGATGCCGCTATGAGAAGCGCCAGCCCGGATACGGCAAAAACAGCCAGACCTATTAAAGCCATCTTTCGGAGAATGCGCTTTTTTATCTGCATAAGTGTCTCCTTCGCCTGTTTTCCAACCAGAGCACCGGGGTCAATGCCAGCACCAAGAAGCCCCCGGCTGTCAGGAAAATGAGGGCAATCAGCCCGCCGGGCCCGATCCTGTCAATCAGTGGGAGCCTGCCAACCAGATTCCACACCGAGGAGGAGGAAAGCCACCCAGCGAGGCCTAAAACCAGCACTAAAGCGAACAGAACGATACCGAGGTGGATAAAAACGAGCGGCGCCCAGCGCGGCTCGGTCCAATCACGCACCGGCCGGCACGATCGCTCGAGCCTCCCTTTCAATTGCGACCAGGCAGAAACGGGAGGAACGGCGCGCGACTCCCGCAGAGCTTCGATTGCCTGTCTCAGTTCTTCGGATTTCGCCCGGCACGACGGGCAGCTTCGCACATGGAGAACGCCATCGCCGGCTTGGCGGATCTCGGGCTGCCCCGGTTCCCGGAGAACCAGGCCCACCAGTTGCTCATCGGTCAGATGGCGCATGTTATCTCTCCCCGGTAACCAGGCGGCGCCTCAGCTCGGCAACCGCTCGATGAAACCGCGACTTGAGAGTCCCTTCCGGCGTCCCAGTCACGGATGCGATTTCGCTGAATTTCATTCCCTCGAAACACTTCAGGATCACCACTTCCCGCATGGGAGGGGTCAGCCCGGAAAGGGCCTTGGCCACGAGCGTCGTATTCTCCTGCTGAACCAGGCGATCTCCAGGGTCGTCCGCAGGTCCCGCTTTTGGATCAGAGGAGTGCGGATCGGCGGCCGCCTGTTCAAGCGTGTGCCGCTTGTGGACCATCTCCGTACGCACGACGTTAAGCGCCACCTGGTACAGCCACGAGCGAAATTCACCGCGTTCGGACTGGAACGTGGCCGCTGCTTGCCATACCCGCCAGAACGTCTCTTGCAGGAGGTCTTCAGCCAGCGCCCGATCCCCCGCGTAGCGCAGAACGAAGTTGAAGATGCGAGCTTCGTACCGGCTATAAAGGACCTGGAAAGCGTCGACGTCCCGGCTCCGGATCCGTTTCATCAACACCTGGTCGGACAGTGAATCCATCTGCATCTCGTTCCCGCGCTCAGCAGATGATACCGGGAAGAGGTGGGAAAAGTTGCACGAAAGCGCTGACGGCTGAGAAGGTGTGAAAAAATCAAGCGTGTCGACGGGCTTTTATCGTGGCCGGACTCTCCAGAGTCCGGCAAACCCCTTTGGGGCCTAAGCGCTCAAATAAGAACCGAGAGTGGGGGCGTCCCCTGGGAGCGCAGGCGTCCCGCCTGCA
>RPQK01000415.1 GCA_003819755.1 Acidobacteriota bacterium
AGGTTGTTACGCGGGGGGCCAGCGCTCGCCGGCGACCGGTTCTGGTGCTGGAACGCCCACGTCTCCAGCGATCCTTCACGTCGCGTCTCCTTCCTTCTGGGTACCCACTCCCACATTTTCTCGGAAAGCCAATCCAGCCTTTTCGAAACGTACCCGGGGATCTTCCTCCGGCTCTCGGAATCGCTCTCGATTTCGAGTGACGTTCAGTACTCGAGGAATGTCAACGAACTGGAATACGTGGCCACACCGGACGTCAGCCAACGGGCCTTGTACCTTCTGGGCCGCATCGATCAGAAGACCATCGGCACCACTTTTCGGGTCAACTACACGGTCACACCCGACCTGTCCATCCAGTACTACGGCAGTCCTTTTGTTTCCACGGGGGATTACAACGACTTTAAACGCGTGACCTCGCCGCTTGCACCGCGTTACTACGAACGGTTCCACCCGCTGGCGGGAAGCGAGATCACCCACCGGCCTGACCTGAATGCTTACGATGTCAACGAAGCGGCCGGCGAATACTCCTTCGCGAACCCGGATTTCTCGTTCAGGCAGTTCCGTTCGAACCTGGTCATGCGTTGGGAACCGAAACCGGGGTCCTCGCTTTACGTGGTTTGGTCACAGGGGCGCACGAGTGAAGCGAGCCTCTGGAACGGCTCAGCCGCAGACAACTTCAGTGCCCTCTGGAACGCTCCCAGCCAAAACGTGCTCCTGGTCAAACTCAGCTACTGGCTGCCGATGTAGGGCTTCCAGAGCGTGTTGCCGAAATCGATGAGTGGCACGCCCGCTCCTTCCAGGCAATGATGCAAAGGTATAATTGAACTAACGTGCTGCGTCTGGTGCGGCACGTTCATCGTATGCAGGTCTCTGAGATTTAGCTGGGTCATGAGGCCCGGCGAAGGAGAAATGTATGAAACTTCGAAATTCAGGCCGACTAGGATTTGTCTGGCTCGGCGTCGCGGCCTTGTCGGCGGGGCTGGCATATGGCGCCGAGAGCGCCGCCAGCCGAATAGAAGAATCCGCCCAGGTCCTGACGGAGATCATGGCGACTCCCGACAAGGGCATCCCGCAAGACCTGTTGGCGAAAGCAGAGTGCGCGGTGATCGTTCCGGGAATGAAAAAAGGCGCCTTTGTCGTGGGAGCGAACTACGGCAGAGGCTTCATGTCCTGCCGCCAGCCTGCGGGATGGTCTGCGCCCGCAGCTGTGAAGGTGGAAGGAGGAAGCTTCGGGTTTCAGATCGGAGGCTCGGAGACCGACGTTGTCATGCTGGTCATGAACAAGCGTGGTGTTGAAAAACTCCTTTCGAGCAAGTTCACGCTTGGCGGAGACGCTTCCGTTGCGGCCGGGCCAGTAGGTCGCACCACGTCCGCCGATACCGACGCCAAGATGCACGCCGAAATCCTCTCCTATTCCCGCGCCAGAGGCGTGTTTGCCGGTATTTCGCTTGAGGGTGCAACTCTGCGGCCCGATGAGGACGCGAACGCCGAATTGTACGGTCGGAAGCTGACCAACCAGGAAATCGTCACCGGGAAGACGCAGGTGCCTTCAGCGGGAGCCAAACTCGTCGCCGAATTGACTCGCTACGCGGGCTCCGCGGATCGTAAGAAGGCGGAGTAGCTCAGCAGCGTTTTTTTGCGGACCGTCAGCGGACGGGTAGTACGTCGTCGGACGGGAAGGACCTGAAAGACCAGAAGGACCAGAAGGACCAGGGAGAAAGGGTGTCGCTCAGTTTCTTCAAGTCCTTCAAGTCCTTCAGGTCCTACAGGTCCTTCGTATCCGAGGCTCTCCGCTCGAAGTCGCTTGCGGCTGCGTCTCGATCATCTTCGACACTAGCCCTTTTTCCGGCGCTCCTCCAGCGTGGTTTCGGTCCTTGAGGTCCTTGGGGTCCTTGAGGTCTTTTCTGACTGCCGCTTTCTCCCCGTCTCGCCTTCCGCCGGCTGCACCGCTATAATCAATAATAACCACTATTTCCGGCACCGGGTCGGTGCATCCCGCCAGATTGGATCCGAAGGGAGGCCAGACTGAAGGAGTTCTTCTTCGAGAGACGTGTGTTGATTGCGGTTGGAATTCTCGCCCTGGCTTTCACTCTTTTCCTGCTCTTGTGGTACGCCTACCAGGTGATGCTCGTGACCTTCGCCGGTCTGCTTCTGGCGGTTTTCCTGCACGGCGTCGGCGTTTTCATCCAGCAGAAACTCGGATTGGGATATTCCCTTTCACTGGCATTGGTTCTCCTCGCTGGTCTGCTGATTTTAGCCGGGCTTTTCGTGCTGATCGCTCCGACGCTCGGCGAGCAAGTCGACGAGATCACTACGGAAGTGCCGAAAGCCTGGCAGGAGATTCGCCAAAGTCTACAGAAAACCAATTTGGGCCGCCTCGTCCTGCGCGAGGGTCAAGAAGCGATCCCCAGGCAGCGGGAGATCTGGTCGACGTTGGCCGGTGCGTTCTCGACGACCCTTGGCGCAATTGGCAATCTCCTCATAATTCTCTTCATCGGGGTCTACCTTGCGGCCAACCCGGGGGCCTACATGCGCGGTCTTTGTGCCCTGATCCCACGCCACCGGCAGAAGCGTTTCACTTCGGTCGTAAATGAAATCGGGAACAGCCTCTGGTCGTGGGTCCTGGGACGGCTTTTCGCCATGGGTGTCATCACGATCCTGACCCTGGTGGGTTTGTGGCTGATCGGCGTCCGCCTTGCCTTGGCTCTGAGCCTGTCGGCCGGCGTTCTGAATTTCATTCCATATATTGGGCCTCTGGCTTCGGCAATTCCGGCTCTTCTTATCGCCATCCCGCAAGGACTCAAGA
This sequence comes from Acidobacteriota bacterium, assembly GCA_003819755.1. Classification (GTDB taxonomy): domain Bacteria; phylum Acidobacteriota; class UBA6911; order RPQK01; family RPQK01; genus RPQK01. The sequence continues at coordinate 2,804 of RPQK01000415.1, forward strand.
CAGTCGTCTGGGTGGGGGTCCTCTATTCCGCAATTCAGGGAATAGAGAGTTATCTTCTCACACCCATGGTCGACAAACGCGCGGTCTCGCTTCCACCTGCTCTCACCATCACAACTCAGGTGCTCTTCGGCTCGGTAGCAGGGATCCTGGGCTTAGCACTGGCAACACCGATGACAGCCGTGGCCGTGATACTCGTCGAGCGGCTCTATGTGGAAGACGCGCTTGGCAAAGCAAAGGATGAAGAAAGAAAGGATGAAGGATGAAGGATGAAGCAAAGGATGAAGGATGAAGGATGAAGCAAAGGATGAAGGATGAAGGATGAAGGAAAGGCGGAAAACCATCAGTCCTTCGAGTCTTTCTTCATCCTTCTCTCTTCATCCTTCATCCTTCATCCTTTTCTTCATCCTTCATCCTTTGTTTTTCTTGAATCCGCCTTCCCGGACGCTTAGGATCTGTCACGATGCAGTTTCCAAGAATCCCGCCGGTGCTCTTGGCGGTTCCTCTCCTGCTCGTCGGTCTGGCCGTGAGCGGGACGAGGTTTCCGCCAATCCCCGAGGTGTCGCCCCTCACGATCGATTATCCGCTCGCCGATACCGTCTTCCCGCCTGATATGGCAGCACCAACCTTCATCTGGCGGGATCCTGTAGAGACCAGTCGAGCGTGGCTAATTGAAGTAACATTCGACGGCGGCTCCCCGGCTATCCGCATCGAATCCTCTGGTCCGCGGGTTCAGGTGGGAGAAATCGACCCTCGCTGCATTTCCGAGACGAACGAGGTCCCGAAACTGACTCCCGAACAAGCTGCAAGCCGGACCTGGACCCCGGACAGGGCGACATGGGAACTGATCAAGAAGCAGGCGCTCGGCAGCCGCGCGACAGTAGCGATTGCGGGGTTTACCGATCAGAATTCCAGTATCCGCCTTTCGCTCGGCAACGTGACGATCCAGATTTCGAGAGATCCGGCCGGCGCCCCGATTTTCTACCGTGACGTCCCTCTGATGCCGACGGAAACCGAGAGGGGCGTGATCAAGCCAATCGTTCCTAGTGCATTGCCGCTGATTGCTTGGCGGTTGCGCGACGTCGGGGAGAACGAAAGCCGTCTGGTGATGCAGCATCTCCCAACTTGCGCCAATTGTCACTCTTTCTCGCAGGACGGCCGAACGCTCGGCATGGACCTGGACGGTCCTCAGAACGACAAGTCTATGTACGCGGTCGCCCCTGTCTCACCGCGCATGACGATACGAACCGAAGATGTAATCTCCTGGAGTGCTTTCCCGGGGCTGCTTCCGGGCCACCCGACTATCGCCTTTATGCCGCAGCTCTCTCCGAGCGGCCGTCACGCGATCGCGACGCTGAACGAGGAAGTCTACGTCGCCAATTTCAAAGACTACCGTTTCCTCCAGGTGTTCTACCCGACGCGCGGCATCCTCGCCTGGTACAGCAGCGAGGCGCGCCGGGTGGAAGCCCTGCCGGGGGCCGACGATCCCAATTATGTCCACACGAACGCGGTTTGGAGCCCGGATGGCCGCTACCTGGTGTTTGCGCGTGCAGGCGCCCGGGATCCCTATCCGACCGGGCGGAAATTGGCCGTCTATGCGAATGATCCAAACGAAACGCCTATTCAGTTCGATCTGTATCGCATACCTTTTGACAACGGACGCGGCGGCTGGCCGCAACCCATTAAGGGGGCCTCACACAACGGGATGAGCAATTCCTTCCCCAGGGTCTCGCCCGACGGCCGTTGGATTGTCTTTGTTCAGTCGCGAAATGGTCAGCTGATGCGTCCGGACGGGCAGTTGTACATCGTGCCGACCGCCGGCGGGAAGGCACGCCGGATGCGCTGTAATACGCCTCTGATGAATTCCTGGCACAGCTTCTCACCCAATGGTCGATGGATGGTCTTCTCGTCCAAAGGCCAATCACCGTTCACACAGATGTTTCTCACCCATGTAGACGAAGACGGTAATGACAGTCCGGCTGTCCTGGTCGAAAATGCCACGGCCGCCAACCGCGCTGTGAACCTGCCGGAGTTCGTCAATATCCCGAGGGATGGGCTCGTAAGTATTGAAGTCCCGGCTGCCGAGTTCTACCGGCTGTTCGACCGGGCTTGGAACCTCGGGGAGCGGGGCGAAAACGACGCCGCGATCGCGGAGTGGAGAAAGGCGCTCGCGATAAGCCCGGATGATGCCAAGGCGCATAACAATTTCGGGATTTCCCTGTGGCGACAAGGAGCCTTCGACGAGGCGATTGTTCATTACCAACGGGCGCTCCAAATAAACCCGGACTATGCGGAGGCGAATAACAATCTCGGGGTCGCGCTTGTCCGGCAGGAAAAGTGGGACCCTGCTATTGCGAATTTCGAGAAGGCGCTCGAACGTTATCCTGAGTCGGCCGATCTGCATAACAATCTCGGACGCGCGTATGCCGGGAAGGGAAGACTCGATACGGCGATCAAGCATTGGCGTAAAGCCGTAGAATTGAACCCGAATTCTGCTGATGTGCGCAACAATCTCGGGACCGGGCTCTTCCGAAGCGAGAAGTGGGACCAGGCTATCGATCAGTGGCAAAAGGCCGTTGAGATCAATCCTGGCTTCCTCCCGGCACGCTACAACCTTGGACGCGGCCTCGCCCAGAAGGGAAGGTTCGACCAGGCGATCATGGAATGGCAGAAGACGATTGAGTCCCAGCCACGATTCGCAGACGCGCACCTGAGCTTGGGCGAAGCCTTCTGTTCACAAGGGAGAACCGCCGAAGCCCTGGAAGAGTGGAAGACGACGCTTAGATTGGCAATCGAGCAGAACCAGGCGTCGCTCGCCGATTCAGTAAAAGCGAGGCTCGAGCGCTGCCCGTCGTGCCCGTGCCGCTAGGAGGCCCCCAGCGGTCCGTGTCTGTCTGTGAATTGTCCGTGAAAAATGCGAATCAAGGTGACACCGGAGCCATCGACCGGTGTTTAAAGTTCCGCCGCATGGGCGTTGAGTTTGCCGACCAGACGGGCACCCCCTGGAGCGTGGAGATGCGGTGAGCGATTGAGAGAGACCCCAAGGACTTCACCAAAGACCCCAAAGACCTCAAAGACCTCAAAGACTGATCACCATTTTCGTCGTTGGGGTCCTTGAGGTCCTTGGGGTCTTTTCGTCACTACTGAGCCTTCAGGAGAATCTCCTTGAATTCGACCTTCATCGCGGGCCCCTTGTGGAGCTGAAAGGCCAGTATTCCTTCCAGAGCCCGCTTGTCGTTTTCCTCGTCGGTTACGTCAGCGGTGATCAGGCCGTTGATGCGATGGGTAATCCGGTTCCCCCGGCAGACGATCACGTAGTCATTCCAGGCCCCGGTCGTAATTGCCGCCCTGACACTCTGCGGATCCACGGCCTGCTCGGCCGCCTTTTCGCCGCCGGCCTTCACGGTGACCTTTTGACCCACATTCGCTATGATCCCACGGCCTCGCTCTTCGTAAAGGATTCCCGTGTACCTGTTCGCCTCATCCATATCGGCCTGGTATCCGCCCACCGTCCAGTTTTCTCGCTTACCGGCTGCCAGCCCAAGGTCCCGGCTCCGGTACTGGATACCCGAATTGTGGTTGGTTAGTCGAAACCGCACCCGGAGCTCAAAGTCCTGGACCGTCCCAGCCGTCCAGATGAGAAAAGTATTGTCGCCTATGGGACTCTCGGAGGAGGTCTGGCCGACGATGGCGCCGTCTTTCACCGCCCACAACTTCGGGTCGCCGTCCCAGCCCGACAGATCCTTTCCATTAAAGATCGAAACAAAACCGGGGGGTGCACCGGGGGCTTGGCCAGCAGCCTGCCCTCCTCCTGCCGCCCAGAGCAGAACAGTCAACAATGCCAGGGTGGTGTTCGCCATCATCGTCGCTCTCTCCTTGGCCAGGCGCAATAGAGCCCCGCCGCCCTGCATTGTAGCCCGAATTTGTCAGCAACCGTAGGTCCCATCTGGACTCAGCGGCGGTTGAGTGACTCGCCGTCTTGTGGCGAGTTGTATCGAAACCCCGCGCCTCTGAAGCGCCCCCCGATGCTGCGGTTGCCGCCCGGGCCCGTCAGAGGCGCGGGGGCTAGATGCAACCCACCACAAGCC
>RPQK01000416.1 GCA_003819755.1 Acidobacteriota bacterium
AAGACGAAGCTTCGCGGCGAGGAAATCTTCTCTCGCCTGTGCCGCCTGGACTTGACCATCGCCCTGGGAATCGAGGCGGGATAGAAGAGTCGAACTCAGGCATCCGAGAAAGGAGCTTTTAATGCCGCCCGCTGCACGAGTTGGAGATATGCACGCCTGCCCGATGGTGACCGGCGTCGTCCCCCACGTAGGAGGGCCGGTCTTACCGCCGGGCTGCATAACTGTTCTGATCGGCGGAATGCCCGCAGCCCGAATAGGTGACATGTGCGTCTGCGTCGGCCCGCCCGATGTCCTCATGATGGGCTCAACGAGCGTCATCATCGGCGGCATGCCCGCCGCCCGCATCGGCGACATGACCGCCCACGGCGGCGTGATTGTGATGGGATTGCCGACAGTAATGATTGGGGGGTGAAACCGAGAGATTAACTGGTGAACGATAAGGGAGGTTGGACTACTGGGAATTCTAAAGACCCTCTGTGCTGTCCGGCCAAGGCGTGATCGAAGAAAGGAGAATGCTATGGCAAAAGTCGACATAAACCAGGCGCATCCCGTCTTTAAGCTCCGCCTCGAGCGGATCCTTGCGGATCTGACTAGCCTTGGATGGAAGCCTCGGATCGCGTCGCTAAAACGATCTACAGCCGAGCAGGCAGAAAAGGTAAAGCAGGGCTATTCGAAGACAATGAGGAGCTGGCATGTTGAATCGACCGTGGGAATGCTCCCCGTCGGTCGTGACAGGTTTAACCAGGTATTCGGCAGTGCTGCCGATATCATAGACAAGCGTTACGGTTGGGCCGGACTCGCCGCCAACAAGGACTTCAAGTTCTGGAAAGATCTAGGCCGAGTAGCCAAAAAACACGGCTGCAGCTGGGGAGGCGACTGGAAGATCAAAGACGTCGCCCACGTGGAGATGCATTATATCGAAATGCCCACCCAATCAACCGCAATAGCCTAAATCCAGAAGGGTCAGCCTGGTAAGACGGCGGCCTCCCTCAACCTCCGCCGGCACGTCGAGGCGGATCCTGCCACGGGACGTGGCAATGGAGATAAACAAGGTTCGAGGACAAAACAATTCGACTTCTCAGGCCGAAAGGAGTGACTAGAATGGCGGAACTCAAGCAATTCAGTGAGAGCGAGATTATCTTGAATCAAGAGGAAGCCTGGAAGGTGCTTCGGTTCTTTTGGGCGGATCTCAATGTTAACCCGTCTGCGCTCGGTCCAAGAGAAATCGCCTTTGCTCAGGGTTTGTTGCTCGAAGCGATAGACGCGAGCTATAACGAGGGGTACATCGAGATCCTGTTTAGAGTCTTCTACGGAAAGGTCCCGGCTCGGTCGTTCGGCGAACTGAAGAAGTTGGTTACATCTTTCGCCAAGAAGGCTTTGAAACATTGGTTTAAGCATGCGACCGGGAAGCATCTCGAAAGTCCGAAGATCTACGAGAACGTCCGCGTGACAATCGCCCGGAACTTCCGTACGCCCAAAAAAGAACTGGAAATGGGGATCCTGACCTACTGATCCGGCTCAGATAATCGAACGGGGCAGTGCCGTAAGCGGAGCGTCTTCTTGCGGAGCGCCGGCCCGAGCCGATCAAGACCGAACCTGCCTCTCTGGACGGCTTTTTTCGGCCCTAATCGCTCGGGCCGGGGCGCTCCGCAAAAAGACGCTCCCGCTTACGGCACTGTTTAGTGTCTCAGCGCCTTCAGGAGATTTGGCAGGCCGAGAACGAGGAAGCGAAACCGGACAGACCGCAAGAACATACTTAGTTTTTAGGGAGTTAGTGTCAGACTGGCCGGGGTTGATGCCGCGCGCTCCTCCTTAGTACCATGGTACGTAGCGTTGTCCTCTCAAAAAGCCCGAGTACGAGAGAGCGACAGCTGTCCATTTGTACCGATGACGAGGCCTTCGTCGTTTCGGTCAACTTGTAAACTTCGCCCCACACAGGACGCTCCGAGGTGGATAGACCTCAAGTATGACTGCGGATCGAATCGGGAAGTACCGGATCGAAGGCATCCTCGGCCAGGGAGGCATGGCCAAGGTGTTTCGCGCCTATGACCCGATTCTCAAGACCCATGCCGCCATTAAAGTTATGTCGGCCAGTCTCGAAGAAGACGAAGATCTTCGCACCCGCTTCTTCCAGGAGGCATCCGCCGCCAGAAACATCCGGCATCCCAATGTAGTGGTGGTCTTCGACGCGGACATTGATCCTGTCCTCAGGCTCCCCTACATCGCGATGGAGTACATCGAAGGTGAGGACCTGCGGACCCTGATCGAGCGACAAGCGTTCATCCCCTTTGAAAAGAAGCTCGATTTGATGGTTCAGGTCTGTCGAGGTCTTCACCATGCCCACATGAACGGCATCGTCCACCGCGACGTGAAGCCCGGCAACATACGCGTCACGACGAACGGCCAGGTGAAAATCCTGGACTTCGGAATCGCACGGGTGGGGAACCTGGCCCTCACTCGCACCGGTGTGCCTCTCGGGACCTTGCCCTACATGTCTCCCGAGCAGTTTCGCGGGTTGAAAGATCTGGACCGTCGAACCGACGTTTTCAGCACCGGAAGCGTTCTCTATGAGCTCCTGACGTACGAGAAGCCTTTTGACGCCGACTCTGACGCCGGGCTGATGTTCAAGATCGTAAGTGAGCCACCGCCCCCATTGATCAAATTCCTTCCCGGCTGCGCGCCTGAGCTGGTGGAAATTGTGAACCGCGCTCTCGAGAAAGACAGGGAAGCACGGTATCACAGCTGCGAAGAACTCGGGGACGCCTTGGCCGCCTTTAACAGGACGCTTCCAGAGGAGTGTGTTCGCGTGCGCCGGGCGGTGGACGCAGCTCGTCAGAAACAGGCTGGCCTCAAGCCGGCAGCAGAAATGCCGGCCGCGGCCGGAGACCACAACGATTACGCAAACCTGCTCCGCACGCTCGCTGCTTTCGGGGCTTCCAGTGCGAGGGCCTCTGAGAGCCAGGAAGACCTTCGAAAACGGAGACTCAGTACCGGGCTCGTTCCCGAGCGGCAACCGGAGCGCGGTCGACAAGACGAACCGGACTGGGTCGAGCACGGGCTCTCGCGCGCCCGCGCAAAGCTCGATGCGGCAGACTACTCCGGGGCTGTCCATGAACTGCGCGAAATCCTCCATGCAGTTCCTGATCATCCGGAAGCCCTGTGGCTGCTCGAAAGTGCACAGCAAAGCGACCAGCAATCCCGTCGTGTCACGGAGTTGTTGTTGGCCGCAGAACACGCGAAGCAAGAGGGCAACTACGGCGTGTGTCTTCAAAAGGCGGCCGACATCCTCAGCTTGGAACCGGACTCGCCGGAAGCCGCCAGGCTGTTGGAGGAAGGAAGGCGAGGTCTCAACCGTCAGAGACGAGTCGAGACACTGTACCGGCAAGCCCAACGCCTCGCGGAAGCAAAGAGAATGACGGAGGCCCTGAAATTGGTCGAGGAGATCTTGACTCTGGACGCCGCTCAGCCGGAAGCTCAGTCGCTCCGGCAGTCGATCCTGGCCGAGATCGAGCGCCAGGAACAGATCGACTCCCTGCTGGTCAGGTCCCGAGAAGCCCTTCAGGACAACAAGTTCGAAACCTGCCTCGAAAACGTCGCCAGTATCCTGGACTTTGATCCAGAAAACCGTGAGGCATTGGACCTCCAAGTCGCGTGCCGCCGCGAACTGGAAAGGCGGGCGTCCATCGAATCGCTATGCCGGAAGGCCGAAAAGCTGCTGATTGAGGGAGACTACCGCGGCGCCATCCGCGCGGCTGAAGAAATCTTGGCACTGAACAGTGAAGACGTTATCGGCGTTTCTCTAAGAGAGAGAGCGGCGGCAGAACTGCAACAACAGGAGATGATCTCCGGTCTGCTCCAGAAAGCACGCGAAGCGCGAAACGCGGCAGACTACCTGACCACCTTCAAGAACGCGCTCGAAGTCCTGAAGGCACAGCCCGATCATACCGAGGCAGGTCAGCTTTTCGCAGAAGCCCAGGGGGCCTTAGAGCGACAGCGACGTGTAAAAACCTTGCTGGAGACTGGAAGGCGCAGGGTGGTTGAGGGCGATTTCCAGGGCGCTCTCGAACCTCTGGGCCAGCTCCTGACGCTCGATCCAGATAGCACGGAAGCACGTCGGCTTCACAAGACCGCACAAGAGTCGCTCGAGCGCCAGCGAAGGATCGAAGAGCTCCTCGGCGAAGCCGGCCAAGCTCGTAGCCAGAAAAACTTCGAGCAGTGCGCGGAGCTTGCCAGGCAGGTGCTCGAGCTTCAACCGGGACATGTCGACGCTGGAGAGCTGCTCAAAGACAGCCGCCTTCACATCGAGCGGCGCCGGAAAATCGAAAACCATCTTCGGAACGTACAGGATGCGGTTGACGCCGGCGAGCTTCCCGAGGCCCTGAGGCTCGCCGAGGAGGCGGTCGCTCGGATTCCTGATGACCCGCAGCTTGAGTCTCTTTTGTCGCAGGTACGAAAAAAGGTCGAGAAGCTGGAAAAGATCGCCGGGTTGCTCGGTGAGGCCCAGCGGGCCACAGCCGAGGAGAACCACGCAGATTGCCTGGGGCTCGCTGAACAGATTCTGGCGCTCGAACCTGAGCATACCAAGGCCTTGAATTTAAAGGCGCGGGCCGAAAAGGCCCTGGAAATCCTGCAATCGGTACAAAGCCTGCTTGAATCGGCCGAACGAGCGGCACAGGCAGGCCAGTTCCAAGAGGCTTTTGCGGCCATCGATCAGGCGCGAGCCCTACGCCCTGAAGACCGAGGGATTTCACGCAGCAGCAGCAGAATCGAGACCCTTCTGATACAAACGAGAATCAACCAAGGCCGGGCCGCTTTCGAGCAGGGCGACCACGACGCTTGCCTCCTCCATTGCTCCGAAATCCTGAATCACCGACCGGATCACAAAGAAGCAGGGGAACTGCTTGAGAACAGTCGCCGCAGGCAACGTGTTTCGCAACTGCTGCAAACGGCGCAGCGACGGATTGCCGCCGGCGACTTCCAGGGAGCCTTGGAGCGCATTGACCAGGCTCAGTATCTTGATCCCGAAAACAGCGTGGTCCGGCATCTGGGTGAAACGGCCGAGAAAGCGTTACACCGGATCGAGCGAGTCCGGCAATTGGTGATCGAAGCGACACAGGCGGAGAGCCGGGGCGACTTCGAGGCGTGCGAACAGCGAGCCCAACAAGTTCTCGAGCTGGAGCCCGGGAATGTGAAAGCCGAACAGCTTCTCGGCCAGGTCCGCCTTCAAATCGAGCGACGCCAGCAGATCGAGAAGGGTCGCCGTCAGATCGTGGAGACGCTCGAAGCCGGCAACCTGGGACTCGCCCTGGAGCGGGCTGGGGAAGCAGTCGCCTTGCATCCCGAGGACCCAGGACTTGCCAGCCTGCTAGCCCTGGTGAAAAGCGCCGTCGAGAAGCAGGGAAAGATCTCCGAGCTCCTTGACCAGGCCAGAACCGCTGCAGCAGAACAGAAATTCGGCGATTGCCGGGCGCTGACCGACCAGATCCTGGCGCTCGAACCCAATCACCCCGAGGCGAGTCGGCTAAGGATGAACTCGCTCGCCGCCCTGGAAACGCTTCGGTCGGTCGAACAGCTCCTTCACCAAGCTGATCGGGCTGGACGAGAAGGGCATTTCGAAGAAGCACTAGCGCTTGCGGCTCAGGCCTGCCGACTGCGACCGGAGGACCAGGGAGCCGCTCAGATGAAGGTGGTCCTCGAGACTCGCCTGGACGAGAGGAGACTCGGAGAAGCCCGAGCGGCTTTCGAGCAAGGCGATGATGTCACGTGTCTCGAGAAGTGCAACGACATTCTGAGTCGCCGCCCGGCCCACAAAGAGGCGGCTGAGCTGCTGGAGAAGGGCCAGAGAAGGCAGCGGGCCCGAAACCTCTTGCAGACCGCAGAACGGAAGGTCAGATCAGGCGACTTTCAGGCCGCGCTCGAACAGCTGAACGAAATTCTGGCCTTGGACCCGCGGAGTCCCCGGGGCCTGCAGCTCAGAGACGTGGCTGAAGAGTCGCTTGACCGAATCCAACGCATCGACCAGCTGATGACCGACGCGGCCCAGGCTGAAATCCAAGGGGACCTCGAGCGTGGCAGAGACCTGGCCACAGACGTGCTCAGGATGGAGCCGGAACATCTTGAGGCGTCCAAGCTGTATGAACGCTGCCAACTTCGCATAGATCGAGGCAGAAAAATCGCGGAGAGTCGCCTCCGAATTGAACAGGCCGCGAGTGGGGGCGACCTGCGACTCGCCTTCCGGTTGGCACGAGAGGCTGCCGCTCTTGCTCCAAACGACCCGGCTCTCGCACGCCTTCTGGCGGACATTCAGAGCAATCTCGAGAAAGAGGATCAAGCTGCCCGACTTCTCGCCGCCGCCAGAACAGCCCACTCAACAGGCGATCACGAATCGTGCGAGCAGCAGTGTCTTGAGCTGTTGAACCAGGACCCGCAACACAGGGAAGCGGCTCGTCTTCTCGCCGAGAACAGGAAGGAGCAGGAACGGCAGCGCGAAATTGGCAGACTGATACGCCAAGTCACCACCCTCAAAAAAACGAAAGAATTTCAAAAAGCCGGTGAGGTGCTCCAACGGCTGCTTGCCCTCGCCCCCGAGGATGAGACGGTTCAGGCACTTAACCGGTCTCTCACCGAGGTTTTCCAGAAACAGCAACTGGAAATCCAACGAAGAAGCGAGGACCAACGGCGTCTCCAGGAATTGTTGGCTGCAGCCAGCGCCAAGCTCAGCAGCCACGATTACACAGAGGCTCTCGCGGTGGTAGAAGAAGTCCTTAGGCTCGAACCGTCGCTTCCCGCTGCTTTGAGCCTGCGCGACTCTATTAGCCAAGCGGCAGGAGCCGTGCGTCGCGCAGAGGAGCTTCTCCGGAAGGCTCAATCGGCCTGGAATTCCGGGA
>RPQK01000417.1 GCA_003819755.1 Acidobacteriota bacterium
GCCCTGGGAGCGCGGGCGTCCCGCCGGCGCTGGGGCAAGGGGCGTCCCGCCCCGTTTGGTGCGGTCTCCACAATCGATGTTGCTAGCGCCACAAAAAGGGGCGGGACGCCCCTTTCCCCAGCGCCGGCGGGACGCCTGCACTCCCAGGGCGGGACGCCTGCACTCCCAGGGCGCAGACCCCTGATCGACATGTTCAAAAGGCGTTCAGGTCGTACCCGCTCTGCTGAACACCTTGCTGGCCGTGATATGAACGGGTCGCGCCGGTGGTCGTGTCGGTGACGGTGATGGTGAACTGGATGTCCGTCAGCGAGCCGTAGAAGAACCAGAAATGTGAATTGACTCCGCGCCCGTCGACCATCTTCACGACCAGCTCCACGTTGGAGCCGTCGAAGAACCAGAAGTACCCGGAATCGCTGGTGAGCGGCATCGCCGTTCCACTGCCTGACGCGCCGCCCGGTGTCGTCCAGCTCACCTCGATGCTGAATCGGTCTTGGGCGTAAAAGGCAGGGCCGCCCAGGTGAGGCAACCCTTCGAGACTGTCAGGGAACAACGAGTACGACGAAGTGGAGCCCGGGAACGCGTAGATATCGTGGCCTCCGGCCTGGACGCCTTGCAGGTTGTAGTAGGTCCGGACGTTCCCCGTTTGGGTGTCGGTGACAATCAAGGTGTACTGGATGTTGGTCAAGGCGCCGTAGAAGAACCAGAAATAGCCATTGACCGCTCGGCCGTCGAGGAGCTTCACGAACACCTCCACGTTCTCGGGGCCGAAGAACCAGAAATATCCCGAATCGCCGGAAACTCCGACTGCCACCCCTTCGCCGGAAGAGCCCTCCGCGGTGCGCCAGTTGACCGCGACCGTGAACCGATTATCACGCAGGACGAGGGTGCCAGCGGGCCGGATCTCGGTCTGCGCGACGTTGGACCAAGGGGAATCGGTCTCGGCCCCGCTGCAGCGAACGCGGGCCAGCACGCGATAGTAGTATGTTCCGGCGTCGGCGTGAACGAAACTCCTCGATGTCCCATTGACCACCCATGACTGGGCCCTGGCGAAACGATCGTTCGTGGCCTCCTCAACGAGGTAGACGTTTTCGGGGCTCGTATCGGTCCAACTGATACTGTAGCTCTGGCCGGCGGCAACGCTCCCCGGCCCGCTGGCCACTGATGCTTGCGGCGGGCAGTCGCTGACAAAATAATGCAGGATCGTTCCAGCTTCGCCGACCGCGAAAACGTCGCCTCCCCAGCTTCCCCACACGCTGCGGAGCGTGGCATTCGGGGAGCTGCTCATCTGGCTCCAAACCACACCGTTGTAATGGAGGATCATGCCTTCGGTGCCGACCATGAGGACATCGCGTGCGCCGCTTCCCCAGACCCCATACCTACAGGGGTAACCGACCGCCATCTCGGTCCAGATGGCTCCGTCGTAGTGCAGGATCCGGTCTCCCACCGCGAAGACATCACTGCTGGAGCTCCCCCAGACACCTCTGAGAAAGTATGAAGAGGTCGTCATCCATCTCCAGGCGGCCCCGTCGTAATGCAAGATCATGCCTTCGGTACCAACAACGAAGACATCGCGACTGCTGCTTCCCCACACGGTGTTGGGAACCCCAGGGCCGGTGGCCTGCGTCCAAACCTGTCTCCACACTACACCGTCGCAGTGCAGGATGACGGACTCGTAGTAAACAGGTTGACCCGGTCCAATCCAGTGGTATGTGCCGCCGACGGCGAAGACATCGTTCCCCGAGCTCCCCCACACGTCGTATAGGTCGTGGGTCACGCTGCTCTCCATCCGGGTCCAGGTCTCCCCGTTATAGTGGAAGATTGCGCCCTGGTCTCCCACCGCGAAAACATCGTTTCCCGAGCTCCCCCACACTCCATGGAGAGCGACGTTTTCAAAGCTCGCCATCTGACTCCACCCGGTCCCGTCGTAATGCAGGATGGTGCCGTCCTTGCGGTAGCCGCCTCCCACGGCGAAAACATCGCTCCCGGCGCTCCCCCAGACGTCATACAGTTGGCGGGTCGTGCCGCTGTCCATTTGACTCCAAGGGGGCCCGCCATAGTGGAGGATCGTTCCGTAGTCGCCGACGGCGAAGACATCACCTCCCGCGCTTCCCCAAACGCTCGAGAGCCTGTGCGTCGAACCGCTGTTCATCGGGCGCCAGGCGACCCCGTCGAAATGCAGGATTGTTCCAGCGTCGCCCACAGCGAAAACCTCGCCGCCGTCGCTGGCCCAGACCGCATGGAGGTAGGTGTTCTCATCCAGCCGCGGCATCTCGCTCCACACGACACCGTCATTGTGCAGGATCCGGTCCCCGACGGCGAAGACATCGCTGCTGGAGCTTCCCCACACACCGAAGAGCCATCTTGCCTGTGTCGTGATTTGCCCCCAGTCGGTCCCGTCGTAGTGCAGGATCGTGCCTTCCATGCCGACGACGAAGACATCGCGCCCAGAGCTTCCCCACACGGCAACCGGGGAACCACCGCCCGTCGCCCCGCGCTCAAAGACCTGCTTCCAGGTAACACCGTCGTAATGCAGGATGGCGGAGTGGTAGTAACCAGGGTGACCCGTCCAGTGGTACGTGCCGCCGACGGCGAAGACATCGTTCCCCGCGGTCCCCCACACGTCACGGAGGTTGTGAGTCGTGCCGCTGTCCATCCGGCTCCAGTTCTGGCCGTCATAGTGGAGGATCGTGCCCAGGTCTCCAACCGCGAAGACATCGCTGCCCGAGCTTCCCCAAACACCATAGAGACTCGAGCCGCCGGCGAAACCAGGCATCGAGCTCCAGGCGGCGCCGTCGTAATGCATGACCGTGCCCTCGTAACGATCGCCGCGCCAGGTCATGCCGACGGCGAAGACATCGCTGGCCGAACTCCCCCAAACGTCATTGAGGTCGTGGGTTACGCCGCTGTCCATCCGATTCCAGCTCTGGGCGTGAGCGAACACAGCCAGCGATGCGAGAATCAGGCAGACCTCAAGCGTCAGCACCCGGACTGTGGTTATTGATGCCTTGTAATCGAACAGTCTACGCATGGCCGTATCCCCTCTGCCCGCGGTGTCCGTTGACCTGGTCGACACGTGGTTGAAAGTCACTCGAAACGCTGCTCGATAAGCGGAAGACGGACCACGATGGCGGTCGCCTCGCGTCTTCTGGCCTTTTCGGCAAAAACCCTGACCGAACGCTCTTCATGAAGCCGGCGCCAATTGGCCGGGCTGTACTCTCGTTCAATGATTGCGAGCCGGGCGTCGAAATCACTCCGCGCCAGCGGAGCCGGACCGAATTCGAGCGCGGCGAGCCGTTTGGTGGCGGCAACCATGACCAGCTGTTCATCCCGGCCGGTGCCGTTCATTCGTATCCAGTCACCGATCCTGGAGGGGGCGGTCAATTCCTGGTTCCTTCGAAGCGGATTGGAATCCCCGGAGGAGGCAGGGAATAGGGTGACAACGGGCCCGCTCCTGGTTGCCGAATGGAACAGGTAGCAGTGCGCCGGGAAACTGGGACTAATACGCAGACGGAAACCGTCCCCGGACTGGAAACGGCCTTCTCCGACAGGAAGCTGACGGAAGCCCTTTTTAACCTCCAACGAATAAGTCAACAACAGTTCTTGTTTCTCGCCCCCTGAAACGCTCAGCCCGAGAGGCCCCGGTTCTGATTCCGGCGGGACGTTTTCCTGTTGTGTGCGGCCCCGGTCCCAGATGACAAGAAGGCACAGGCCCACCAGAATGGCCAATAACAAGCCAGCGCTCTTGAGTATTTGCATCGCGAACCCCTGGGCTGTCGATTAAACTTCACTTCCGGAGAATCGCCGGCCGAACACTGTCGGCAAGTCGGAGTCAAGCTTCCGCCGTTCAGATCGCTCGCCGCAAGCGACATCAGACGCAACGGGGTCCAACGTCATCTGTTTTCGTGGTAGGATGAGGCCCGTTTCCCGAGGGAGATTGTGGCAACAGACGGTGGGGTCCGGCCCGAGCAGCAAGACATCCGCGTTCCAGGGAACGGCGAGCCGCTCGATCGAGCTGACGAACGGCTCGTCTCCTGGAAGGACATCGCCGGCTATTTCCAGCGCCAGGTCCGAACCGTCCAGCGCTGGGAGCGGGAAGAAGGCCTTCCCGTTCACCGCCACCAGCACAAGGACCGTGCGTCCGTCTACGCCTTAAAAAGTGAATTGGACGTCTGGTTGAAGGCCCACAACCCCCAGGGGGAAGGACAGGTTGCGGAGGAACCCGAGCAGAATCAGACACCCCACGACCGGCCGTGGATGGGCCTTCGGGCCGGCTTGTGGCTGGCGGCCATTGTGGTGCTCGCGGTAGCCCTCGCGGCAACCGTATTGATTCTGTCACGGAGGCCGGCGAATCGCCTGGCTGCTCAGCCGACCGGAATCCGCCTGTTCGGGAAATCATTGACCGAAGGCCATCGTTTCAGGTCGGTCCCGTTGCCCGGCATACCGGAGGCTGTGAGCATCAACCCCAGCCGCAATGAGCTGTACATCCTGATCCGGACACCGAGCCTTCTCGCCATTCTTGATACTGCTACTGGAAGGATTTCCGCAACAGTCCCAATTCCTCCGGAGCCCGGCGCCCTGGAAGTCAGCCCCAGCAACGGGCAGGTTTTTGTAGGGCACTACGGCGGAGACGTCACCGTCATCGAGGCGGAGTCGCGACAGACCAGGCACCTCGAGGTCGGGTCTCCAGTCACTGACATCGCCCTGACACCGGACGGCAAGCGTCTATACGTCGCCATGGAACGGGGCGGGCTCAAGCGGGTGTCAGTGGACACAGGCGAACAGAAGCGCCTGCCTGTCGTGCCGTGCCCCGTCAAACTTGCCGTTTCGCCTGACGGCAGCCGGCTCTATGTGAATTACCAATGCGGTGGACCAGGCGGACGGCTGGGGCATGACACGATTGAAGTCTTCGAACTGCCTTCTGAACGCTCCATTGCCGTTATGGGCGGCTTTCCGAATGTGGGCGGCGAGATACGCGTCTCCCCGGACGGGTCCTACCTGTGGGCCTTTAGCGGTCAGGCCTGTGTTGAGTCGATCTATGATGGCGTCGGATGCCCGGGCCGTGGGCTCATCATCAATCTTTTCAATACTCAGAGCAACTCACTTCTGCGTACGTTTCCGGTTCCGGGCGAGATCGACACCTTTTTTGATCGCGGCAGTCGCGCCGTTCTTTGCGACATGAACGGTGTCAACGTCATCGACACGATCAGCCTGTTTGTCCGGGAGACCTTGCCGCTGCCTGATGCGTGTGGGGTCGCACTCAGTCCCGACCAGCAATCAGCCTATATCGCCTTCGACAAAGGAGTCGCGGTGTTCGAGACGGCGTACGCGTGCAATCCGCCGGAGAATGGGCTTGCCAGCTTCTGGCCCGCTGACGGCAATCCGAATGATCTTCGTCGCGGATACCACGTCGGCCTGCGGGGAGACACGAGGTTCGGCGCGGGTCGGATCGGCCAGGCCTTCGTTTTCGATGGATCGACGGACTACGCGGAGGCGGCCGACCTTTACGGGATCGAAAACGCGCCTTTTGCGGTCGCAGCCTGGGTGAAGTTCAACTCCCTCGGCGAGCCACTTCGAGACGCAGGTACCGAACAGAGTCCGATGTCAATTGTGGCCCGGGTGGAGCCTGCGGCGCCGAACCGCGGCTGGCGACTCGCCAAAACCGACACCGGGCAATTCCTGTTCTGTAATGGAAAGCAGTCAATGGCTCAGTGTCTGGCCGCCGGCAAAGGCGTCTTGAGCCAGACGCGGGCCGTCGCCGGACAGTGGTTTCATGTGACGGGCGTCCAGGACCGGGACTCGATCTCGATTTTCGTGAACGGTATCCTGGAAGCCAAGCGGCCCTTGACTTTGGGCGAAATCAAGGCGACGGCCAACCTGACGATTGGCGGAAACAACGTCGACTCGGCTTTCCTGAATGGCCTCGTCGACGAAGTCGTCCTTTACCACACGCGTGTCTCACCGGACCAGGTCCGTTCCCTGTACGAAGCCGGGAACCAGTCCGCGGCTCCGAGGCGAGCTCACTAGCGACGATCGCAACCAACGCTCTTGGAGGCAACCAACCGAGTCCCGGAGGGACGAAGGCCTCGTAGCCCCGGGTGACCGAACCCTGAAAGCGGTCCCAAAGGACCGCTGGAAGGGTGAGGAAACCCGGGGTTGAGGAAGGCGGGAGAACTGAGCCCCGCCGAGGGGCGAAGGAAGTGTGGCGACGTCCTTCGCCCCTCGACGGCAGGAGGTGAGGGAACCCGGGCAAGACTAGCGAGAACAGACCGGGCATCAAAAAGCGAACAGGTCGTACCCGCTCTGCTGGACACCCTGCTGGCCCTGATATGAACGACTCGCGCCCGTGGTCGTATCGGTGACCGTGATCGTGAACTGGATGTCCGTCAGCGAGCCATAGAAGAACCAGAAATGTGAACGTCGAGTTCAGCGGTCGGCCCGGCCTTACGACCAGACGAACAATGTCAGAAGAGCTAGCAGCCTGTCGGACTTTCGAGGAGTGACTCCGGGGGCAATGGCATTCCCTTAAGGCCCGAGCGGGTCCAGAGCCGGCCGGCGCCGACAGCGTCACAGAGCCGCGCACGGAGCGAGGTTACGAGCGAAGTAAGCGGACCACCCAACGCACCGCTGGTTCTTGCCTACGGCGTTTCGCCCGGAAGATGTCACTCTATCATCCTGCCAGGGTTCCGCCGGGATCGGCTCCCCACAGTTGCCCTGGTACCTTTCAGAAGAAGGTTTTGACGGCTGGCTATCGTACGTATAAAATTTAGTTTGATACGTAAGAAGGCAATGTCATGAAAACGGATGTGCGAAGAAAGAATTACTACCTGGACCAAAGGAAGATCCAACAGGCCAAACAGATATTGGGTGCCAAGAC
>RPQK01000418.1 GCA_003819755.1 Acidobacteriota bacterium
GTGCGTTATTGCTTTGGGGTCGTTTCCCGGGGGTGTCGCCTGAAGAACGGCTCCACCCCCGGCTACTCTCCTCTCACGCCTCCGGCGTGAGGGTCTCACGCCTCCGGCGTGAGGAAGTAGCCGATACCCCGGCCTCACTTGCTTGTCCAGGAAAAAAGGCGCAAGCATGGCTTGCGCACTCCGAGGGCTCGCGGCGGCGGCTGCCCGTCGATCCCTGAGTACTGTCAAATAACGAACGTAATTGGTAAGCTTGGGGCTATGAAGTCAAGCACCTGCATCGCTTTCATTGTGGTTTTGATACTTGGTTTTCAAATGCTGACAGCCCAGCAGACACCAACCGGAAATCCGAAGGATTTTAAGGTTAAGCCGTGTCTTCATTCCGTCAGCTACGCCGGCGTCTGGCGCGGACAGGCGCAGCTTTCCGTCGATGAGTTTCTCGTCAAGGCGAAAGAGCTCGGGTTTAACTCGGTGATGCTGGTGGCTAAACGGCCGCATCTTTCTCCGGTCGACTACGACGACGCGGCCCGGAAGCGCCTGAAGGCCCGCCTCCAGGAGTTGGGGCTGACCCTCGTCGCCCTGGCCGGGTACACGGACTTTACGGCCGGGGTCGATAGGCCCGGCATTCCCCACACCGAGATTCAGGCGACGTATCTGGCCGAGGTGGCTAAGCTGGCCCGGGATCTGGGGACCAACATGGTCCGCGTTTTCACCGGATATGAACGCCCCGGGGTTCCCTACGACCGGCAGTACGCCATGGTTGTCGAGGGATTGAGACTCGCGGGGAAAAAGGCGGCCGACTATGGAGTGACCCTGGTGGTGCAGAATCACCACGATATTGCCCTCCATCACGACACCATGTATTGGCTGCTCAAGGAAGTGAATTTACCCAACGTCATGGCCGGCTGGGATGCATGGTCTCCCACCCTCGAAAAGCTCAGTTCCGAGGAAATACGCCAGTCAGTTCTTCTGATGAAGCCGTTCATCGTTCATACGATCGCCGCCGACTACGTCCGACACCCGCGTTTCAAGTATGAGAACGAGCTGACCAATTACGTTCGACAAGAGGACGTTCTGCGAGCGGTTCCGATGGGCGAAGGGATCATTGATTACAAGACCTTCTTCAACGCCCTTCGCGAAATCGGCTACCAAGGCTACATCGCCTATGAAATGTGCGAGGTTTTGGACGGCGGCGGGTCTATCGAAAACCTGGACCGTACGGCCAAGAAGTTCCTTGACTATCTGAAGCAGTTCGAAGCGACCAGCATGAGCAGTTCGCTCAAATAACACAGCCGCAAGCGCTGCGTTTTTCTTATCCACGAACCAACACGAACGAACACGAACAAAGACGTCTGTTCGTGTTCGTTCGTGTTGGTTCGTGGATAACCGGGGGCGTCCTATTCGTAATGCAGCGCCTTGATCGGGTCGAGCCTCGACGCGCGCAACGCCGGGAGCATCCCGGCAATCAGCCCTACCAGAAACAGAACGCCGACCGAGATGAGGATCGAAGAGGCCTTGACTTCAAAGTAGATCCGGCCGTGCTCCTTCGCGATCTCCTCGCCCATCAGCGCCCCGAGAAAAGGAAGCGAACCCACGGCCGAGGCAACGGCAACTCCTAAAGTCACACCACAGACCGCTCCAAGCAACACGATCACTACAGCCTCGGACAGGAACTGAAAAAGAACCGTTCTCCGCCTGGCTCCCAGAGCCTTCTGAACTCCAATTTCGGTTGTCCGCTCCAAGACCGACGTATACATGATGTTCGCCAGGCCCACCCCGCCGATCGCAAGGGTGACGGTCCCGATAAAGCCCAACAGGATTTTCAGGGCGATCGACATGCCATCGACGATGCTGGTGAACTTGCTGAAAGGCAGAATGAAGACTGCTTTTTCGTCTTTGGGCGAAAAACGGTGAATTCCGGCCATCGTCTCCCGCACCTGTTCGATCGCCTTGTCCGTCACCCCCGGGACAATCGGCGCCCAGACAATCACGTCAGGGAAGCGCAATTGCCAGAACATTGAAGCGGCCTGGTAGGGGATGAAGATGCACTCGTTGTCCGGCCGGTTGTAATTGGCGATCTGAACCTTGGTTGCCAGCCGGCCGATGATCGTGAATGTCACGCTGTTGACGGTGATCTCTTCTCCAAGAAACGGCCGGCCTTTGAACAACTCCTTGTAGACGCTCGCCCCGATGACTGCCACCCGTCTCTGATAGCGGTCATCGTCCGCGGTCAGCCAACGCCCGGCATCGAGTTTCATGTTGCGGATCCGCTCGTACTCGGGCGCAACAGCGCGAATCATGTACTGCTTCTCGCGCGTTCCCCGGGCAATCGAAGCGTTCTTCATGAGCTCCGGTGAAATGGCGGCGACAAAAGGGACGTTCTCACGAATGGTCTCAGCGTCCTTGTATTCCAGCCTGATCGCCCGGCCGGCGCGCATACCCCCCGCCTGGAGGCTGGTCTGCCCGTCACCCATCAGGATCAGCTCTTGCCCGATTGACCGGAAGGCTATCGTCATGGCTTTGTGAAAGCCGTCCCCGTAGCTCATCAGGATCAGGAACGAGGCGACCGCCCAGGCGAGGCTGACCATGGTGATGATCGACCTTCGCTTGTAGAACCTGAGCGCAGCCAGAGCGTTTTCAAATACCGCTTTCCAGACCATAGGTTTATTTCTCGAACCGGAGGGCTTCGACCGGAGTCATCCGGGCGGCTCTCCACGCTGGAGGAAGCGCCGAGAACACGGCGACAGCGCCCAGCAGCAAAGTCACGTATTGAACCGTGTCGAGCTCGATCGGGAGCCCCGAGAAAAAGGCGGGCATCGGGAGCGCATTCACAGCGGCGGCGAGCAGGGCAACCAGGATTAAGCCGCAGCCTCCGCTGATCAGCGCGAGGGCAAGGCCTTCAGCCAGGATTTCGAGGAGCACCCGCCGGCGAGTGGCCCCGAGTGCCTTCCTCAATCCGATCTCGGCCGTTCGTTCGGTGACGGAGGTCATCATCGTGTTCATTACACCTATGCCGCCGAGCGACAGGGTGATAAAGGCGACTGATCCGATGAAAACCCCCAAAGCGCGGAAAGTATCATCAAACAACGCTGCGGTCTCGATGGTGTCCCACATCGGCACGGCCGCTTCGTCCAGGGCATCGAAGCCGTGTATCCGGCCAAGCGTCCGCCTGACCTGCTGCTGGGCCTTTTTCCATTCCTCGACCGACCGAGGGCGGTAAATGATCGTGTTAACGCGCCCTTCGGACGCGATGCCGGGGTTCTGAGGGCAATCGGAGCGCAAAAGGGGAGCGGGGATGACGATTTTATCGTTGTCCCATCCGTCATAACTGCTATTTTGATTCTTCTCCGTCATCAAACCGACGACGAGGTAGCGGTAACCGGAAATCTGGACGGTGCTGCCAATGACATCGTCCCGATCTTCAAACAGCTGTTTTCGGACAGAATCGCCAAGCACACAAACTCGGGATCGACTCTCGACGTCGTTCCAGGCGATCGTCCGTCCCTTGCCTACCGCCAGATTCCTAAGACTCAGGTAATCAGGATCGACCCCGAGAACGAGGAAACGCCCGGCATTCCAATTGCTCGCCGCCGGCACGTCCCACGTCTTGATCTCCCCGGCCGCGACTGCGACGCCGGGGCACTGTTCGCGGATGGCTTGAACATCCGACTCATACAGGAGGATGTTTCGCCCGGCTCGGCGTCCGCCGGCCTGTAGTTCGGTTCGCCCCGGGAACACCATGACGATGCGATCACCAAGCTGCTTCCAGTTCTCCCGCTGCCCTTGCTCGAATCCATCCCCCGAGGCCCAGATGAGGGCAAGGGCGACGACTCCCCAGCCAATTCCAAACATCGTCAGGAGGCTGCGGAGCTTGTGCCGCATCAGCTCGCCGATGCCCTGGCGCACTATCTCGAGAGGACGTCTGAGGAGTTGCATATTTGATCCTCTTATCCGGTTGCCGGTTGCCCATTGCCCATTGCCCTAGCCGGCAACGGCAGCTACTGCAGAATCACCCGATCGCCTTCCTTCAAGCCGCTCACGACTTCGGCCTTCGTGCCGGTGGCGATCCCGAGCTTTACGGGGGTTCGTTTGCGCCCCTTTTCGTTAGTTGCGTCAGGAACCTCGACAAATGTGTTCTTGGTCTCGTTGTAGACGATGGCGCCCTCCGGCACCGTCAAAACGCCCTTGTGCTCCTCCAGGATAATTTCCGCGTTCGCCGACATGTTGGCGAGGAGCAAGCCTTCGGGATTGTCAACCGACACCCGGACCTCGAAGGAGGTGACGTTGTCTTTCTCTTTTCCCAAAGGCGCGATTTTGTAAACGGTCCCGTGAAAAACCTTGTCCTTGTAAGTCTCCACGGTGATTCGCGCGGGTAAAGACAGCCTGACTTTGCCGATATCGGTCTCGCTCACTTCTCCCTTGACGTAGACGTCATTCATATCACCCAAAGTCATGACTGCGCTCGCCCCGGCGCCCATGGTAAGAATCGAGGAGACAGCGGTTCCGATCTCGACTTCACGGGAAAGGACGATACCGCTTATCGGGGACCGGATAGTGGTAAAACTCAATTCCTCGGTAATCCGTTCGACAATCGCCTGATACTGGGCGACCCCAGCCTGTTTCTGCTCGATCGTCGCTTGGGAGACGCCGATTGATGCGGCGGCCGCTCTCTGGCGGTTCAACGCCTCCTCCAACTTCCCTCTGGTCGTATCGAAATCCGCCTGGGATATCAGCTTTTGCTTGTGAAGTTCGACACTCCGTTCATGGTTGGTCCGCGCCAGCTCGACATCGTAGCCCTCCGCCAATATCCGGTTTCGCTCGAGCTGCGCCCGGGCGGAGGCCAGGTCCGCCTTTGCAGCCTGGAGATTGGCCTCGGCTTCTCTCAACTGGGCTACCAGTTGATCACGATCGAGCTCAACCAGGACCTGGCCTGGCACAACCCGGTCACCCACATCGACATGGATCTGCTTGACCAGTCCGCTGGCCTTGCTTCGAATCTCGATGCGGTTGGAGATCGGTTCAACAATGCCCGTGGCCACCACGGAGCGGGCTATGTTTCCCTTCTTGACTTCCGCGAGGCTGTCGGCCCCGATCGTCGCGGCACTCGATTTGGAGCTTCGATATGCCACACCCGCGGCCACGACCACCAGGACAAAAACAATGAGGACGATCCATTTCTTTCGTGATCTTCTCGGTTTCATTTAGCGCTCCCGGTCACCTTTCTATGTACCGTCTTACGAAGCGCGTGCCGAGAAAGTTCGGTCAGGAGGGAGGAAAGGCGCAAGGAGGGGTGGACGAAGGGGTTTTGCAGAGCCCAGAGCCGCAAACGCTGCGCCTGCGGCTCTGCTTCAAGAAGACGAACGGACTTACAACTCCGGGGGCGCTGGCAGGGGCTGCTCAGGATTTTCCGGCGGCCGGTTGGGCTCGGGCGGATTTGGTTCGTTCATGTCGGGCTGCTTGCCCGGGTCTTTCGGAGTGTCCTCGGTAGTCTGGTCGGGCGCTTCGACGCCCAGGACTTCAATGCGGGTGGCTATCTTCTGCTTCTGGTCGTCTTCGCGGTAGAAGACGGTGAGCCTGGACCCGGAACTGGTCGACAATCCTTCGATCGTCTCCTGGGCTCCGGAACAGACCGTCTGATCGTCGTACATGAACTCCATATCGGTGCCCTCGGACGTCACGATAATCTTCTTCGCATCGGGATCCACGCTCTTCAGCTCTCCGGTGATTGACTGAGCGTCCTCGGTCTGCGTCTGTTGATTATCGGTCTGAGGGAGCGTCTGCTCGTCCTGCGCGAACACGCCTGCAGTAAAAGCCAATATCAGAACAAGCAAGAGCGGCGCTGATAGGCCAATTGATTTCTTCATCAAAACCTCCGTACTTTTGGTGTTGTTTTCTGTTAAAACAAAGCTTGCAAGCGTGGTGCCATCGTTCACGGGCGCGAGGTTCTGGACACTGCGACATCTTACAACCCTTGTCGCGCTTGGCTTTCAGCGTCCGACCGGGCGCTGGGAGGCCATGCAGCCTGGGCTTTTGAACCGGGAATTTATCCCTGATGCGGGAAAAGCAGAAGCGGTATATACTCCGCGCCTCGGATTAGCGAGACAGTTGTTCGAGGAGAGGTGTGAGCACGCATTTTCACCTTATCTGCTGTTTGTTTCTATTGGTCGGCGCCGGGGAACGGCTCTCGGCTGAAGGCGCCGGCGAGTTTACCGACAAAGTCCAGACGCTGCAGGCCGTGGCCGAGGAGTTTCGCGCCCGCCTTGAGATTCCCGGACAAATCGAAGTTCGGATCGTCGACCAAGACAAAAGACTCGTGTCCGTCCGACGCTCAATGGAGAGACATGGGCTCTTTGTCTTGAGCTTCGACCAAAGCTTCCTCACAGCCCTCTCAGCAGAGGAGCAGAGAGCCGCCATCGCCCACGAATTGGGACACGTCTGGATCTTCACGCACCATCCTTTCCTTCAGACCGAAGCTCTGGCTAACCGCAAAGCGCTGCAACTGGTCTCGGAAGAGACCCTCGAAAAGGTGTACCAGAAGGTCGTTCACTTCGGCGGAAAGAAGCAGGAGTTACCGCGTGCACAGACAGTCACGCCAGTCGCCGGGTTGGCCGGTGCAGCGGGCGGGCAATAGAGAGGCTTTCGCCCCCTTCGAGACCGTCTCGCCGGGCGATTTACAAAGCCGCGCACGACGCGAGGGTGTCTAATAAGTTCACCCAATATGGAGTGCGGCTTGGCCTGGCGCGACACTTTATACACATCTCGGAACCAGCGAGGTTCGTGATCGCGGGATGCGGCAACGTAGGGTGGGTTTCGAACCCGCCCGGTGCTTTTTCAGGGCGGGTTGAAACCCACGGCATCGGAGCACCCA
>RPQK01000419.1 GCA_003819755.1 Acidobacteriota bacterium
GCGCGGGCCGCTTCCCGGACGGCGCCGACACCGACAGCAACTCGAACGATTTCCTGTTGCAGCCGGCCACCATCCTGTCGGCCGCTTCGGCCGCCGGCGCGACCAACATCAAAGTCGCCGGCGTGGCAGACTTTGCCGCCGGCCAGACGATCATGATCGATACGGGCGCGAGCCTCGAGACCGCCGTCATCGCGGCGGTTGGCACTCCAGGCGCCAGCACGATGAGCGCCGGCACAAGCGCGGGCGCAACCGTTATTCCGATCGCGAGCGCGATGGGCTTCAGCGCCGGCCAGGCCATCACCATTGACAGTGGCGCGAACCAGGAGACGGCGGTTGTGGTCTCTATCGGCAGAGTCTTCGGCCCCGGCGGGCCGGGCAGCCCTGGCGGCAGCGCCACGATCACCGTCACCGTGCCGCTCACTATGGCTCATGCGACCGGCGCACAGGTCTCCGGCACCGGCATCACGCTCACCGCTGCGTTGACCCGGGCGCATGACAGCGGGGCACACTTCGCCGCCAGGCTTCCCACGCCCGGCGCCGCCAACCGGTATTTCAGGTCCAGTAGCAGGCAATAGAAGTGGGACCAATTACGCCCTATATGCTCTAATCGGAGCCAAGACATGAACGAAAACCTCAATCGGCGACGGTTCATTCAGGTGACGGCCGGGGTGGCGACCGGGCTCACGGCAACGGCAGGCAACACGCGCGGGGTCGCCATTGTGGTTGATCCGGTGGATAGGGTTGCATCCTCGCCGGCGGCGCGATGGGCTGCCACCGAGCTGAAACGCGCGCTAACGGAACGTGAGGTCTCCGCCAGAATCGTTGAGAACGCCGCACAGGCGGCTCCAACCGACCTGCGAATTATGTCAGCCGGAATCGCTTCGCCCGGCGCTGCGGCGGCGCTGGGCGACGCAGGAGTGCGGATGGAAGTGGCCCCGGAGGCGCTCGCGCTCTGCCAGCGAGGAGAGACCATCTGGGCGTGCGGGCACGACGCGCGTGGTCTGACGTACGCGCTCTTGGAACTAGCCGACCGCGCGCGCCAGGCCGCTGACCCAGTGGCCGCGCTGGCTGTCCCTGAACCGGTGATCGAGCGCCCGGCTAATACCGCCCGCAGCATCACGCGGCTATTCACCAGCGACGTCGAAGACAAGCCATGGTACAACGACCGCGAGATGTGGCCCGCATACCTTTCGAGGCTGGCTGCGCAGCGCTTCAATCGCTTCAGCCTCGCTTTCGGAATCGGCTACGACTTTCTTACCGCAGTCACGGACGCGTACTTCGTGTTCACCTATCCGTTCCTGCTTTCCGTCCCGGGATACAAGGTGCGTGTGCCGCAGTTGCCGGACGCCGAACGCGATCGCAACCTGGAGATGCTGCGCTTCATCAGTGAGCAAACCGTGGCCCGAGGCATGGACTTCCAGCTGGCCCTCTGGATGCACGGCTACCGCTGGATCGATAGCCCGAACGCGAACTACACGATCGAAGGCCTCACCCCGGAAACGCATGCGCCTTACTGCCGCGACGCCGTGCGGGCTTTGCTGCAGGCTGTCCCGAAGATCAGTGGCGTCACTTTCCGCATCCATGGCGAAAGCGGAGTCGCGGAGGGGAACTATCAGTTCTGGAAGACCATTTTCGACGGCGTGGCGACATGCGGGCGCAAGGTCGAGATCGACATGCACGCCAAGGGCATGGACCAGGGCATGATCGATGCCGCGCTCGGCTCCGGCCAGCCGGTGAAGATCTCGCCCAAGTTTTGGGCCGAGCACCTCGGTATGCCGTATCACCAGGCGGACATCCGCGCGACCGAGCATCCCCGCCCGGTGAGCCAGGCGACCGGCCTCATGAAGGATCTGATGCAGGTGAGCACCGGCTCGCGCAACTTCATGCGTTACGGCTACGGCGACCTGTTGCGCGACGATCGCAAATGGGGCGTATTGCACCGCATCTGGCCCGGCACGCAACGCCTGTTGATCTGGGGTGATCCGGGCGCCGCCTCTGCCTATTCCCGCGCCTTCTCTTTCTGCGGAAGTGACGGTGTCGAGATCATGGAGCCGCTTTCGTTCAAGGGGCGGCGCGGGTCCGGCATCGCGGGCGGGCGCTGCGCGTACGCCGACAAGGCGCTCAATCCGCGCTGGGACTGGCAGAAATACGCCTACACCTATCGGGTTTGGGGGCGGCTGCTCTACAACCCCGAGACCGATCCGGACGTGTGGCGGCGCGTCATGCGCCATGACTTCGGTCCGGCGGCCGCCGATTTTGAGACCGCGCTTGCCAACTCCAGTCGCATTCTGTCCACCGTGACCACCGCTCACTTGCCCTCGGCCGCCAACAACCACTATTGGCCGGAGCTCTACCTGAACCACTCGCTGGTCGACGCTGAGCGTCCGGGCCCCTACACCGATACCCCGAAGCCACCCGTGTTCGGGACCGTCAGCCCGCTCGATCCGCAATTGTTCTACCGCATTGACGACTTCGCCGACGACCTGCTCAAGGGCGAGCGCAGCGGCAAGTACACGCCTGTTGATGTAGCGACCTGGATTGAAGATTACGCGGTCGCGGCCGCGTCATCGCTGGCGCGGGGCGAAAGCCGGGTGACGGGCAAGGACCGTCCCGAGTACCGGCGGCTCACCATCGACATTGCCGTGGCTGGGCGCCTGGGCCACTTCTTCGGCGCCAAATTCCGGGCCGGAGTCCTGTACCGCATCTTCGACCGGACAGGCGATCGCGGGGCGCTCGAAGAATGCCTCAAAGCTTACCGCGCCGCACGCGAGGCGTGGGCGGGCATCGGCGCCCGGACCAAGGGCGTCTACATGGCTGATATCACCGTGGGAGAGATGCGCCAGCTGCGCGGCCACTGGGCCGACCGCCTGGCGGAGATAGACGCAGACATGGCCGCGATCGCGGCGAAACTGGACTCCGCGAAACCAGCGCAGGTGAATGGGCCAATCGCCCGCGCCGTCGCCGACGCTCTCGGCCGACCGCGGAGGCTCAAAGTGGTCGGACGCCATACACCGCCGGCCAAATTCCAGCCGGGGAGCGTTCTGACGCTGGAATTCGCCGCCGGGAAGGACTACGCCTCCGTGCGGCTGCACTACCGTCATGTGAACCAGGGCGAGCGCTGGCAGAGTGAAGCAATGCAGTCCGACGGCCGCCTCTGGCGCGCTACCATCCCGTCCGAGTACACCCAAAGCCCTTATCCGCTTCAGTACTACTTCGAGATGAAGGAGGCGCCTGAATCGGCCGCTCTGTATCCTGGTCTGGGCGAGCAGCGCTTCGACCAGCCTTATTTCGTAGTTCGGCGAGTATAACGGCAAATCCGATGAGCGGTGAAAGAAAAGGAAATCTTCACCGGAACATCCGTCACTTCTCGCCACCCAGACGTTTCCGCGCCTCTTGGAGGGGGACCGTCTTTTCGCTACGCCGACGCTGGATGAGTTTCCAGAAAGACCGACTGGTTTGCAGGACGATATCCTCCCAGTCTTGCCCCTTGACTCCTATGAGTAGGGCTGCTGGTTCCCCTCGTCGAGTCACCACGACATATCCATCTTGCGATTTCTCCACACAATCCTTGATCCGTTTCTGGAGGTCACGCATGCTGATCGTCTTCATAAAATCTCCTCGGTCGTCTTATGGGGCCGCTTGCGTCGCACTGCGCGCACATATACCTTAAGGATCTCTGAGTCGACATCATAGAAAACGCGCCAATCGCCCACACGCAACTCCCAAATTGGAGGCACGGCCTCAAAAGGCGGAACCAAGTTGACCAGAATCTTGCGATTCCGCGTTTGCGCCACTGGCTCGTCGGACAACTGCCGCTCGATGGCATCCAAGATTGTCTTACGGTCGTGAGCGCGAATTCGCATCAAGTCCCGTATGGCGCCTTCCGAGACCTCGACCTCGTACACGCATATATGATTGCATATGCAAACGGACAGGATCAACGGAATCGGGGGCGTTTGACGCCCTCCAGGCGCTGCAATACTTTGGGTTTATTCGTGGAAAAAGTCCTCATTCAGTAAGGATCGCGATCAATTGCTCTGACGTTTCTTTTCGTTTCTTTGCTTCACCAATCAGCGCCTGGTCCTTGCCAAGCCTTGGCGATATGCCGGAGGTGGCGCGCCGTCTCGGCATTGATGCGCTCAACATCGTTCCCCACTACTATGTTCCAGAGAAGGCGGGAAGACGTGGGAAAGAGAAATCGGCGACCTGCTCGGCTGCGAAGCTCCCTCCTGGCGTGGATTTCATCATGAGATCTCGGGCGTCGACCCTGCGGCCTTGGCCGCGCCGGTTACTTTCTCTCCGGCGTCAACTTCAGGACCGTGAACGAGTTCCCCTCCAGCTCGTATTGGAATTTGCCGCCAATGCTCGGCAGCCGGCGCTCGATCGGACCGACCCGCTTGGGCTCGGTTAATGAGTTCTCGTCGTCGAGGTTCTTCGACGTCAGGTGAGTGGAAACCGCCGAGTAGCTGTCCGCGCTCGTGCCGACGAGGTCGATGCTCACGCTCTGTTTCAAAGGCGAAACATTGACGAGCCTTAGTACTACCTCGCCCCCGGCGGTGCGCCCGGCCAAGCCGTATACGGAAGGACCGAGAGTCTCGGGGACCTCCGCGTTGTGGATCTCTTTGCCATCCAGAAAGCAGCGTACGCGCCTGCCCTCCACCTGGATCTTCACGTCATACCACCGGCCAGTGTCGAGCGCCCCGTTGACTTGACGCCCGATCGCTCCCCCGAAAGAGGATTCCAACTGGTGCGCCGGCACGTCCAGCATCCCGCCCCCGCCCCACACATGAAGCGTCGAGGCCCGATGCCTCACTCCGATGAACCAGGCGAGGTACGTTCCGCTGCCATCCTGAGCGAAGCGGACGACGATTCCGCCGTCGCCAGCGGTCTTGCGGGCGCGCACCGTGTACGTGAAATTGTCACCTGTCCCGATTCCGCGCCCCTCTTGGAACTCAGTCTCAGCGTTGTAGCCCTCCGTGCTGACAGCGCCGTCCGTTCGGACCCTCAGATCCTCGGCCTTCACTTCGACGGGGACCACCGAGTCGAGACGGGTGTCGGCGAACATCTTCTGCACATAGTAGGAAGGCGTGCCGTACGAAGAGACACCGTCGAAATAGATCAGGTCCGGCCTCCAGTTGATTGCCTTGACGTGGGCCAGAAGAGGCGCATAGGACGCCAGAGGCATAACGTCCGAATTCCGCTCGAGGCCGCTGAGCATGACCGCCTCGGCCAGCGCCGCGCGCATGTTGCCGAATCCCGCCGATCCCTGGACGGCGTATTCCGCCAGCACTGCCTTGGGGCCGTTGCGATCGCGGCCGTCGAGCCTCTTGGCCATCTCGATCGCCATCATCGGCCGGGCATAGATGTGCTCGTCCACGAGATCCATCGGCAACTCCCCCGCCGTCCTGCCGCGGCGCTCGTTGGCGATGATTTGAACGTCCGGGTAACGAGCCTTGATGGCGTTATAGAAGAGCATGTAACGGTCGGCGTAAAGCGGGTTGAAACCATCTTCGTTGCCGATTTCAATGTACTTGAGCCCGAACGGCGCCGGATGCCCCGCCTTCGCCCTCAATGCGCCCCACCTGCTCGTGACCGGCCCGTTGGCGTAATCGATGGCGTCAAGCGCTTCCTGGACGATGGGGCCCATCTGATCCATGGGGAAATCACTCACCGGAATTTTATGATTCTCCAGGACCCCGAAAGGGGATTTGCTGTTGGGGGTCCAGGTCATACCGGCGTATGCAACGTACATCGGGACAGCGCCGAGCCGCTCGCAAAGCAGCAGGTACTCGTGGAACCCCAGGCTGTCGGTCGACCAATAGGTCCAAGGGGCGTTCTGGTGCCCGGGGCGGGATTCCAGGTCGCCGATAGTATTCTTCCAGCGCCACGCAGTTGCGCGATCGTTGCCCTGGACGTATGTTCCGCCCGGGAAACGCACGAACCCCGGCTTGAGGTCTTTAAGCATCTGGAGAAGGTCGGCCCGGAAAATGTCCTTGCCGTGGCGTAGCGAAACCATGTTCAGCCAAAAGGTCCCGTTGCGATTCGCGGCGATGGTCAGGCGTGCGGCAGGATCCGTCGCTCCGGCCTGGAATGATCCCGAGAAGCGGCTCCAGGCTGTCTTCAGACCGGTTATCTGCGCCTGCCCATACACCGCGCCGTCCTTCCCTTCCAGCGTAATGCTCAGAGGCCCGTCAAAACCTTCGGCGCCGCGCGCCCACATGGAGAACTGGTACGATTCACCCTGCTTTGCAGCGATGCCCCAGTAGCCCTCGTTGGAGACGCCTGCTCTCTCTCCGTTCGGGGAGTTGATTTCAATCCTGAGGCTCCGCGCCTTAACCGAATTGAGAGGCGTTGAGCTGTCAAAGAACAGGTTCACATTGGCAGCGCCCGTTCGAACCGCCACCCATGCGTCCAGCGTCGGCGCCTCCGCGAAGGATCCGTTGCGGATTAGCTCGGCATAGAGTCCGCCGTCGCCCGCGTGATTAATCTCCTCAAGGAAAATCCCGAAGAGGTTCGGGCTGACTTTCTTGCCGGCTTGGCTCAGGTCAACTCGTATTTCGGCGGCTTGCAGGCAGCAGATACTGAACAGTGCAATGATCAGGTTCTTCATGCGCTTTGCTCCATGTGGAAACACGGACGAACACGGACGGGTAATGGGGGACAGTCACCCATTTCCGAGGCGTGTGGCGAAACCGCCCAAAAGGGCATACGAAACATACCTGCCTGCGAAGGTGACTCAGTATTCATAGGCCCACTCGGGCAGCGCTACCGCGATGCTTGATAGGGTTTGAGAAGTTCGATGTACTTCGAGATCATCTCTCGTAACGCCGCCACGTTTGGCGGACCCTGGCGCAACA
>RPQK01000420.1 GCA_003819755.1 Acidobacteriota bacterium
AGAATCGAGAGTGGGGGCGTCCCCTGGGAGCGCAGGCGTCTCGCCCAATGCCATTTACTTTTTGGAGCGCGGGGGCGCCAGGCCATTTTGGAGTGCGGCGGCAACGAGCTGCACTTTATACCCATCTTGGAACCGACCCGCGCTGGAGGCGTCGCCCTGGGAGCGCAGGCGTCTCGCCTGCGCTCCCAGGGGACGCCCCCACTCTCGATTCTTATTTTAGCGCCTATGGGATAAAGATCAGGCTATGGCCACCGCACCCCAAAACGCCCCGCTACTTCCCGCCATCCCACTGGTATTCCTTGCCCTTCGCCAGTTTGACCTGGCGGGTCTCAGAGCCGTACCGGAGGGTCGCCGGCTTTCCGAGCAGTGAGAGCACTCTCGCCTTCACCAAACGGCCGGACTTCCATTCAATGTCCAACTCGAACCCGCCTCGCGCCTTCAGGCCGGTGACCCGGCCATCCGGCCAGTTCTTCGGAAGCGCCGGAAGCAGATTGATATCGCCGTCGTGGCTTTGCAGAAGCATTTCGGCAATCCCCGCCGTCGCGCCGAAATTGCCATCGATTTGGAACGGCGGATGGGCGTCGAAAAGATTGGGATACGTGCCGCCACCACCCATCGAGCCTCTGTTCTGCACCGGCTTGAGCAGGTTCTTGAGAATCGTGTAAGCGTGGTCGCCGTCCAGGAAACGCGCCCAGAGGTTCACCTTCCAGCCCATGCTCCAACCCGTCGCTTCATCACCCCGGTAAGTCAAAGATTGCCGGGCAGCGGCAAACAACTCCGGCTGTCGCGGCGTGATTTCCGAGCCGGGGTAAACGGCCCACAGATGAGACAGGTGCCGATGCGTGTTTTTCGGATCGTCGAGGTCTTCCGTCCACTCTTGCAACTGGGCATGCCGCCCGATCTGGTTCGGGACAATTTCCTTCCGCACGGCGTCGAGCTGGGCAGCCAATTCCCGGTCCCGCCCCAGGAGACGAGCCGCTTCGGCCGTGTTTGCGAACAAGGCACGGATGATCTGGTGGTCCATAGTCGGGCCGACGACCAGCCCACCCTGCTCGGGCGAATTCGAGGGACCGCTGATCAGCTTCCCCGTAATCGGATCCTTGAAAAGGTAATCGACAAAGAACAGCGCGGACTCTTTCATCATCGGGTAGGCGCGGCGTCCCAGGAATTCAGTCGAGCCATTGAACAGGAAATGTTCCCAAAGATGCTGGCAGAGCCAGGAGCCGCCACTCGGCCAGATCCCGTGATTGCTGTTGTTGATGGGCGCGGTGCCCCGCCAGATGTCGGTGTTGTGATGCAGCACCCAACCTCGAGCGCCATAGTGCGCCTGTGCCGTTTTGCGTCCGGTCACCGAGCAGTCCGCGATCATGTCGAAAAGCGGTTCCACGCACTCGGAGAGATTGGTCACTTCCGCCGGCCAGTAATTCATCTCGGTATTGATGTTAACCGTCCATTTGCTGTCCCAGGACGGTTCCAGCGAATCGTTCCAGATCCCCTGCAGGTTTGCCGGCTGCCCCCCCGCACGGCTGCTGGCGATGAGCAGATAGCGGCCATACTGAAAAGTGAGGGACGCAAGGTCGGCGTCATTCCCCGAAGCGAACCGGCGGATACGCTCGTCGGTCGGCAACTTCGAGTCAGGCGTGCGACCAAGGTCGATTGAGACGCGGCGGAATAACCTCTGGTGGTCGGCGAGGTGCGCCGACAGCAATTTGGCGAAGTCTTTTCCGGCCACCGAACTCAACAGGGCATCACAACGCGCCGATGGATCGACCGTAATATCCGAATAGTTTCTGAAACTGGTGGCGGCCGCCAGGATGATTGTTGCGGAGTCGGCGTTCTCAACGCTGATCCCGTCATCCTTCGGTGTGACCTTGCCCCCTGTGGCCGAGATTCTGACTCGTGACTCAAACCTCAGCCCGCCATCTTCCACCTGTCCGAAAAGAGCGAGTTCATCCTGGTTCCGAACAGCCGTCCGCGCGGACTGATGGGGGGTGTCCAGTTTCGCGGTGAAGCTCAACCGCCCCGGCTGGTCGCCACTGATGCGGCAGACCATGACTTTACCCGGGAAGGTAGCAAAGCATTCACGCGTGAAGAAAACGTTGCCCGCGCGATAGGCCACGCGGGCAACGGCCGTGTCCAGATTCAGGTCTCGTCGGTACTCCGACGGATTGGTGTGCCCGGGGAAAAACAGCCGGAGATCGCCAAACGGCTGATAAGCCTTCTGTCTGACCGGCACGCTCATGAACTCCGTCATTCCAATGGCTTCGGCTTCCTTCTGCCGGGTGCGAGCCGCCTGACGTTTCTCCCCGGCCTCCTGATGCCGCCCTTCCCGCTCCAGGCGATCCGCCTCGATAGTCAGCCGGCGGCTCTCATTGAGGAGATCTCGCAGGACGGGCAGGAATTTCACCGCGCCTTCGTGGTGATACTCGTGCGGTCGCCCCGTCCAAAGCGTGCTTTCGTTGAACTGAATCCGCTCCTCCGTCACCCCGCCGAAAATCATGGCCCCTATTCGACCGTTGCCGATCGGCAGGGCCTCCGTCCATACCGAGGCAGGCTTGTCAAACCAGAGCTCGGTCTTGTTGTCGGCCCCAGGCGCCGCTCTGCCAGAGAGAAGAGCCAAGCTCGTCAGACAGATCAATCGTGTTGTGAATCTCAGCATCGCGTCCGCTCCTCCATAGAGTCACTCGTCACGCCGCTCTTATCCAACGATCTATCTGCTCGTGTCAACCCGGTCCAAATCTTACGGGCCCGAAGTAGGGACAACGCACTCGATTGAAACGCTTAACAGTATTAACAGGATCTTGTGCCATATTGCGCGATACGAAATTGAAACACGCGTCGACAGGCGCTCACCCTCACCGTTCGATTCCGAAAAGCAAGCCCATTCTGTACCCCAGATGCAGAGAAATGGGCGCACGCTTGGACGCCGGTCTTCCCGCCCATATTTTTCGCAAGCTGAAAAATGTGCTGGAGCGTCAAGGAAACGCTTTTCGGGCTCAGGCACTTCTGTTAGACTCCCGCCCAAAGAGCAATCCTAGGCTCAAGGGGAGGTCTGTTATGCGGACACGAATTTTTGTCGTCATTCTGTTGATGGCGGTCAGCGGAGCTCTCGCCCAAACAGAAAAATCAACACTTCGTGGAGTTGTCAGGGATCAATCAGGAGGAATCATTCCTGGCGCGGACATTGTTTTGACCGACTTGGCGACCAACGTTGAGGCCCGGCGCCTGGTCAGCGACAGCAACGGGAACTTCGAAGTCCCTGAGCTGAAGCCCGGTTTGTATCGAGTGAAAGTCGATCTCACTGGGTTTAAGTCGTTCGTTGCTGAAGGCGTCAAGCTGGATGGCGGCCAGATCCGTCGCTTGGACGTTACGCTGCAAGTCGGTATCGCTGCCGAGACCGTCACGGTTACCACGGGAGCCGCGGTAATCAACACGGAGACGGGGACAATCTCCGGCGAGTTGGATCACAAGAAATTCCTGGACCGTCCGCTGGTGGACGTTTATCCCTCCCCGCTCGCGTTGATGACCACGATGCCCGGAATTCAGGGCAACGGTTGGAATCTGGTCATGTCCGGTATTTCCGACCGCAACAAGCAGACTTGGGCCATGGACGGCGTGGCCAACGATACGGCCGGCGACCAGAATGACAATCCGTCCTTCTTCGAGACCGTCCAGGTGACGCCGGTCAACGGCGGCGCTGACAGCGCCCGGGCCGCGAACTTCAACATGATTTCAAAACGCGGCACCGACGAGTGGCACGCGGCGGCGTATTACAAGCATGAAAACTCGGCGCTGAATGCCCGCGAGTATTACTCACCGAAGAAGACACCGTACATCCTGCATGAATGGGAAGCTGAGGTGAACGGGCCGATCATCAAGGACCGGACCTGGTTCTTCTTTGCCTGGTTCCACCAGTCGATTCCGCTGGGCTTCTGGAGAAACGCCAGCGTTCCGACCTTGAAAATGCGCAATGGCGATTTTTCCGAGTTCCTGCCCAAGACCATCAAAGACCCAGTGACCGGGCAGCCTTTCGCCAACAACATAGTCCCCGCGAACCGGTTCAGCCCGGTGGCGGTGAAGATTCGTGATCTGTATATTCCACAGCCGCTTCCTGAGCTGCCGGCCAGCCAGATGACCAACAACTACGGTTGGTGGTTCCCGTACAACTCGGACCTCTACAAGGGCGATTGGCCGTATATACGAGTTGACCACAAGATCAGTGACAAGAATAACTTGTACGGCCGGTGGATGCGCCGTAAGACTCCGTACATCCGGCCCGGCAACCTGCCCTTTGCCACGTACACGCAACTCCGTGACCACCGGCAGACGGTTATTTCCGATACGCACGTCTTTTCGCCGACCGTCATCAACACGTTCACGTTTGGCCGGCAGACCGACTTCCTGCTCGCCGGCGAAGAGGAAAAGGGCATAACCCCGTTGTCAGGCGCCGAAGCCGTGCAAGCGATCGGCCTCCAGGGGGTCAACCCGAAGGGTTATGACACCGTAGGCTTCCCCGACATGGCCATCAGCGGGTTGACCGCCGTAAACGGTGGTCAAAGTGGGGGTATCGACAACGTCGACCAGGACAACGGGATCAACACGTTTATCGACTACCTGAGCTGGGTTAAGGGAAAGCACATGTTCAAGTTCGGCGCCGAGTACCGCCAGTTCTGGTGGCAGTCGGGAATCATCAACCGGCAGGTGTACGGTGCTTTCAATTTCAACGGCACGTACACCGGTTATGGCTGGGGCGATTTCCTCTTGGGCATCCCGTACCAGAGCCAGCGCCTCGACCCCTTGGCCAATCGTCGCAACACCAACAAGCAGCTGGGCTTCTACATCAACGACTCCTTCAAGGTCAACCAGAAGCTGACGATAGACTGGGGTCTGCGGTGGGATTACTACGCTCTGCCGACTTTTGACGACGGCTTGATGTTCAACTGGGATCCGAGCAACGGAAACGTGGTTGTAACGGATACTGCGAAGGTCCATCCGCTCTACCCGAAGACCATCAATGTCGTGCAGGGGAAGGTCGTCCCGGATGCCGACATGAAGAATTTCCGGCCCCGTATTTCCGCGGCGTACCGTTTGAGTGACAAGATGGTCATTCGCGGAGGTTACGGTGAGTTCAGCGAAACCTGGTCATACAATTCCCGCCTGCTCGGCACCGGTCCCTTCCAGCTGGGCGAGGACTACAGGAATGTCGTCACGGACGGAACTCCGCTCTTCAGCTTCCCCAACCCGTTCCCGACGAACCTGGCATCCTCGACGGTCCCGAGCCAGAACATTCAGGGCTATCCGTTTGCAACCGACAACGGCGTGATCAGGCAGTACAACCTCACGATCGAGCGGGAGTTGAAGGGGCTTGGATTCCGGGTTTCCTACATCGGCTCGCAGGGCTCCGGCCTGAACTACAATGTGAACATCAACAAGCCGAAGCCGGGAACCGCAGCCTTTACGGCTGCCATGCGGCCGTATCCTCAGTTCGTCAATGCCACGGTGACGCGCAATGACGGCCAGTGGAGATACAACTCCATGCAGTTGGAAGTGATGAAGAGGATGGGTGATTTTGCCTTTAACAGCAACTTCACCTGGTCGAACAACCTGAACAACTATTCGATCACCGAGAATCCGTACAACGTCACCGACCGGTGGGCTCGTGACGCCGTGAACCGGAAACTGTATTGGGTTACCAGCTTTACGTGGCAAGTGCCCGTCGGCCAAGGACGTCGGTTCCTGACCAATGCACCGGGAATCGTCGACCATGTCCTGGGCGGATGGGGTATACAGGCGGTCTCGACTGTGGCAACCGGAGGCTATTTCTCCCCGAGCTTCAGCGGTGTGGATCCCTCCAACACCGGCAGTTCCGGTGGATTGCCGGACCGTGTCGACGATGGGAACAAGGATTCGAGTGACCGTACCAGGCTGCAGTGGTTTGACCCGACGGCTTTCGTCAAGCCGGCTGCGAACCTCGGGAGGTTCGGAAACAGCGGGGCCAATATCCTCGAAGGCAACGGCATCAACGTGCATCACCTGAGCATCGCGAAGTCGTTCTCGATGACGGAACGTTTCAAGTGGACGTTGACCGGCGCGTTCTCGAACCTGTTCAACCATCCGCACTTCAACAACCCGAATAACAACATCGGGAACCCGGATCCCGGCCGGTTCACCTCAACGGTGGCCAACTACAATCCGGAAAAGCAGAGTTACCGCCAGGTGGATGTGAAAATCCGCCTCCAGTGGTAATTGTGAGAAAGGATGAAGGATGAAGGATGAAGGATGAAGTAAAAAGCAGGGTGAAGGATGACGCGAAGAGGTTCTTCGGCTTCATCCTTCATCCTTCATCCTTCATCCTTTCCTTCATCCTTTCCTTCATCCTTCATCCTTCATCCTTCATCCTTTCCCAGACCCGCGTCCAGTTCGTTGAGGTTGCTAACCAGGCGGGCCTTACCTTCAGACACGAAAACGGCGCCTCCGACGAGAAGTTGATGCCCGAAACTTTCGGCTCAGGGGTGGCTTGGATCGACTATGACAATGACGGTTGGATAGACCTTTTCTTTTCCAACGGCGCGGACATGGCTCGAGCCAAGCGGTCCCCGGGCAACCGGCTGTTTCGAAACCTCGGCAACGGCAAATTCGCAGATGCCACGGCCAAGGCGGGAATCGCCGGCCGAGGCCTGTTTGCTACGGGGGCCGCAGTGGGCGACTATGATAATGACGGCTACCCGGACCTCTTTGTGACCGGCTATGGCGGCACCCTTCTGTTTCACAACACCGGAGACGGAACGTTTGCCGATGTGACGGAAAAAGCCGGCGTGGCGGCCGGAGGATGGAGCAGCA
>RPQK01000421.1 GCA_003819755.1 Acidobacteriota bacterium
AGCAGGTAAGCGGCGCCATCTGGGGCCACGCTGACATCAGCGATTACCATGTTGGGGTAGTTCTGGAGGCGCCGAATACTGCGCCCATCATGGGAGATTCTATAGAGCGCGAGTTCGAGTAGCTCGGACAATATCCCTACAACCAGAACATCGTCCTCGTTCGTTACAGCAGAGTCGTAAACCGAAAACTGATCGGAACTCAGGTTGACTGACCACATTTTGGCGCCAGAGCGGTCAAATGCTTCGAAAAGGCCGCCCGTTCGGTCTACAGTTAGTCTTCCGTCCTTCCCTAACTGAACGCTGCCCACGCCATTGGTGCTGTTTTGGTACGGTAATCCGTTAGCCTGAGAGCCAAGACAAAACTCCGGATACGAAGGAAGAACTAGAGCCAGTAAAGCCGCTGACAACACGGCAAGTGGGATCTGCAGACGCGAACATGCAGGCCTCCAAGGAGCCATGTCCTTCCTCCTTGCTACTGTGCACTATTCGGAGCTCTGAGCCGTTGTAAAGGACTGGGAATTGCTGATACAGCCAGTATGGCACAGGTAGTCAAGGAAGACGCTCGGGATCTTCACTTGGGTCGTCGTTACCCCTCCTCAGAAACCCGTATCCGCGTCGAGTCGCAACGGGTGCAGTGGCCCCGACCGCCACTGGCGCTAAGAAGGCGAGCCGGGTCGGATTGGGAAGGTGCACTTGTTGGCCGTTGTCGGAAGCGGGCTCGGACAAGACTGATGCTTGGGGACCGGCCGCGTGGTTACTCTAGTCGGCTTTGGCTCTGGCCTCTTTATCGGGGCCGGCATTGATGCTGCATTAAAGGCGAGTTGGTTGTCTATCAGGCGCCTTGAGCGATTTCGTGTTTATACCAAAGTTAGAACCATCTGTCCCGCCACTTGACGAGATCAAACCGGAAACAGACCCACCTCCTCACTACCTCCGAAAGAAACTGCTAAATTCCTTTCCGAAAATCGGCCAGCGACTCCCGACCGGCATCTCTGGCTATGAAGGGAGTGAAAACCCATGCCGAAGGACTCGGAGCGCTTAGGGATTTACGTCGTTGTCGCGCTGTCTGTGGTAGCTCTGGCCGTGCCTGCTCAGCTGCAAGGCGCGCGGCAAGGTTGGGTGAATATCGGGCCAGAGCAGATCTACGCTTGGGATCTGGTCGAGGGTCCGTCGAACCCAAATCAACTCTACATCGCGGCCGGCGGCCCCGGTGTTTACAGAAGTACCGCCGGAGGCTGGACCTTGGCGACCACGGGTTTATCGTACTCGTACTGCGAGCACCTGGCGATCGATCCCTCCGACCCAAAGACCGTGTACGCGGCATTCTACTTACCGGGCTTTCCCGGTTGGTCGCCTGATCATGGCTTCTTGTACAAGAGCAAGGATAACGGCTGGACCTGGTCTCTGGTTGCCTCTACCTGGGGCGGGATTCTTCAGATCGTCGCCGATCCTCATATTCCCGGCCGGGTCTACGCCAGCGTCAGGAGAACGCCCGGTTATGTCATTGACGGGGATGATCGCCCATATGCGCTGCTCGTGACCGCCGGCGACAACTGGCATTCTGTCAAGTACAGCGATAGCCCGGCCGCTTTTTCGGTGTTTCCCCATCCCCGAATGCCCGGAGTCATTCTTGGTGTGGAGCGGACGGAATCCGGCGACACGGTCTGCAAATCCGGAGATCACGGCGAAAGCTGGGTCCGGGTGACCAAACTGGACACTACCGTCTCGAAGCTGGCATTTGACTCTCTGGACGAGAAAAGGATTTATGCCGCGTCGGCTAAAGGTCTCCTGATCAGCACCGACGGAGGGGCCGCCTGGTCGACCGTCGGAAGCGGTCTCGGCGCCGGGCCGATTCGATCACTCAATGTGCTGCAGGATGGCAGCCTTCTTCTTTGGCAAGACCAGATATTCCAAAGCTCGGATCGCGGCGAGACCTGGAAGAGTGTGACCGAAATCGACTCGGAGGCAAGGAGTTTCATCCCTAGCCGGTCGAAACCGGGGGTTTTCTATCTCCTCGCCGGCCACACGGTCCTCAAGAGCACTAACAGCGGAGAGGAGTGGAACGCCGTGACTCGGGGACTTACTGGGTACTCAGTCGACTCGGTTGCCGCTGCTCCATCCGATCCCAAAACGATCTACCTGGTGTCACAAGTCGAGGCACCGCCCTACGACATTTTCGTCAGCCAGGACGGAGGAGGGGAATGGGCGAAACTCGGTTTTCCGTCAGGTCATGCGACCTCGCCGATTATCATGGTTCATCCGGAAGACTCCAATCGCCTGTACCTCGCCTCGTCGCAACAGATTTCGGTCAGCACGGACGGGGCTAAAACCTGGCGTACGACGAGGCAGAGCAATCAGGAGGACGGCTGGTTGGGTGGTTTGCTCGTCGACCCACGACATCCCGACTGGGTTTACGCTTCGTACAACTCGGGGCTGGAGCGGAGCGAGGACGCCGGCGAAACCTGGAAACGGGTTAGTTCGGAAGTGAAGGCCTCCAGCCTGGCGTCGCACACCGCCTCAGGGGCCCTGTATGCGGCCGGCGAGTCCGGTTTGCGGTGGAGTAAGGATAACGGGGCGACGTGGCAAGTGTTGAAGGAAGGGAAGACCCTTTCGTTCGTCATCGACTCCACTTTAGATCCCACCATTTATGTCTTTGACTATTCCTGGCAGAAGCTGGAGAAGAGCATTGACGGCGGGAAAACCTGGATACGGGCAGATTTCGGCCTGCCGTCGTCGGTTGGGCAAATGGTGATCACCCCGGAAAATGTAGTGTATGCCTCGACTTCGAGCAGGGGCGTGTTCCGGAGCGATAACGGAGGAGCAAGCTGGCATCCTGTCAACTTGGGCCTCGGCTCAGGTCGAACATCGGAGCTTATGGCTCAACCCGGCGATGCCCGACTGATGTACCTCGGGTCGGTGGTCCACGGTCTCTACCGGTTCCAAACGGTTCCCGGGAGCCAGCTTGCCTTCTCTGCCTTGCTCGAGAGCGAGACAACGCTAACGGGTTTCGCGGTCTCAAATCCTCAGCCGGATCCGTCAAGTCTTCAGATCATCGCGAGGCGGGCGAACGGACAGCTGGTCGTCGCGGAGAAGAACCCGCGTGTCATCGTGCTCGGTGGGCTTCAACAGCTGGCGTTAACCGGGCAGGAATTGTTTGGGACCAGCTCGAGCGAACCGGTCGAAGGCTGGGTTGAGGTAAACGGATCGGCCGACCGCCTGGCTGGACTCTTCATGACGCTTGGTCCGGACCAGGCTGACGGCGCCCAGGCAGCTCGGGCTACCTCCAGCCAGTTGTGTTTTTCCCGAATCCATCACGGACCGGAGGGTTTCCTCGGACAGCAGGCGGTCACTCGTCTTTTCATTGTCAACCCGAACAACGAAGCGACCGAGTGCGCCCTTGATCTGTATCGGGGTGACGGTACCCGCACGGGTGGTTATTTCCGAGGTGTCATTGCACCTGGCGGATTGCTCAGCGGGAGCATCGAGGAACTGTTCGGCGTCTCGTCCATAAACGGGGGATACGTCGTGGCAAGAGTCAACGACCCGGAGTCTCTAGTTGGAATCACCGGGTTCGAGTTGGTAGAACTGCCGAAGGCTAAGACCAGGTTCGGACTGCAGGCTGCCGATTCGGTCTTTCTCCCCGACGGATATTCGGCGCAGGTCGCGAGCGTAAGCGGGGCACAGACCCGGATCAGACTGGTCAATGTTTCCGAAGAAAAGCAAAGGGTGAAGCTTCAACTCTACGCTGCGACCGGCGCCTTGCTGGCACCTGAAACCGAGCTGGAGCTTGGTCCCCGAACCGCCTTCGATGAAATGGCCGCCAATCTGTTTGCCTTACCTCCCGGTCAGCCGCCAATCGGTTCCCTTCGGGTGATCGCCGCCGGCGCCGGGATACTGGGCGACGTGGTTTTTGGGGATTTTCAGGCGTTCGAACGGCTCGCCGCTCTTCGGATCGAGTCCGCCGGTTTGACGGATGCGACCTTCAGCCAGCTGGCAAACGGCTTAGGCTACTACACGGGGCTTGCTCTCTTTAACCCCTCGAATCGGGCGACCGAAGTGAGCCTGGAGGCCTATTCAGCAGAGGGAAATCTAAAAGGGCAGACCGTGATCCAGTTGCCGGCCTTCAGCAGAATTTCCAAGCTGCTGGTCGAATTGATACCTGAAACGGTTGACCAGGTCCGGGGCTGGATAAGTCTGCGCTCTTCGCACCCAATAGCGGCCCAGGAGCTCTTCGGGACAGACAGTCTCCTTGCAGCGGTCCCGGCTGCCCGGCAGGAGTAAAAGACCAGGTCACTCATGCAGCCCTGAGCTTCTGTGCGTCTTTCTCCTGCTTTCCGCATCCATAGAGGGTTTGGAGGTGCCACATGCGAAAAAACAAAGTTGACGTGGAAAGAAACTGCTTTTGAAACGAGCAGCAAGCGACGGCGCGGCTATCCGTCCGAGGCCCAGGTGAAGAGGGGATATCGTGTGGTGCACGGAGATAAGGAGTTGCTTGAGAAGCTCGGTCGCAACGACCCATGCCCGTGCAGCTCCGGCCGTCGGTTTCAAAAACTGTTGCCTCCGCTCAGGCAGGTTTGACGGAGCTCAGAGGCACCACTACTTCTAGGGGCCGATAGTTCAACATTCTTTTCCGCAGTCCGAGCAGCCGTCCGCCCTGGGCTGCTTGGGCTGCTGGAACTCCGGCGGAGGTCCGACCGCCCAGGGGGACACTACCAGAAGAGGATCCGCTTTTTTCGGTGCGATTCCCGGCCCTATAATCGCAGCCGATGCCACGACTGTTCGTGATTGGAGGACCCAACGGAGCTGGCAAGACGACGTCGGCGATGGCTTTGATGCCCGAGTTGCTCGAGTGTGAGGAGTACGTGAATGCCGACGCGATCGCGCAGGCGATTTCACCGTTTCGGCCGGAATCGGTTGCTTTGCAGTCTGGCCGCCTGATGCTTCGCAAAATCCATCAGTTAGCTGTCCAAAACGCGGATTTTGCTTTCGAAACGACTTTGGCCTCTCGCTCTTTCGCGCCTCTGTTGTCGGCTTGGAAAGGGCAGGGCTACGCGGTCACTCTCCTTTTTCTCTGGCTCAGGTCGCCCCAGCTCGCCGTCGACAGGGTGAGGCTTCGTGTTCAGTCGGGCGGGCATGCGATCTCCGATGATGTGATTATCCGACGCTACTGGACGGGATTGAAGAATCTCGTCTCGCTCTATTTGCCTCTCGCCGATAGATGGTCCGTTTATGACAACTCAGGACCTCGACCGAGACTTGTTGCCGGACGTTCCGAATCAGATGTCGTGGTGTATGATGAGGGAGTATGGAATCAGATTCTGAAAGCAGGTCAGTGAAGAAAGTCGAGCAGGACGACGTGCTTCGGAAGATTGACATCGGTGTGCGCCGGGGTGTGGCCCGGGCGTTGGAGGAACATCGGCGCGCGGGCCGCAGCATTGTCGTTTGGAAAGACGGAAAAATCATTTGGATTCCCCCGGAACAGATCCCACCTTTAACTGAAGAAGAGATCGGGTAACTCTTCCTTCGCTCTTTCCCCCAGTGGCTCCATTTTGGCTCCATTAAGAAATCGATTTTGGCCGATTCTGTGAAACTGCATGTTCTATATAGACGGAAATAGACGCCATAGACGCTAAATTCTGTATAGACAATCGAAACAGCTTCCCAAGCTGGACGTCGCGGGTTCGATTCCCGTCTCCCGCTCCAATGTTTTCAATAAGTTACGGGAATTTTGCCGCTTCACAACCCGGCTCTTAATGGAGTACAGACTAAACGTCTTTCTTCTAACGCCTTGTTTTTTAGC
Source organism: Acidobacteriota bacterium (assembly GCA_003819755.1). Lineage (GTDB taxonomy): Bacteria > Acidobacteriota > UBA6911 > RPQK01 > RPQK01 > RPQK01. The sequence goes on from RPQK01000421.1 coordinate 5,801, forward strand.
AAGTTGCGAGGCACGAATGCCAGCGGGGTGTGCCCGCTTCCAATAATCAAAGCCGACGTCCGGCCCCAGCGAGGGACAGGTGTGGCCGGCTAATGCGACAGACCTTCGAAGCAGTACTCAAATCCCGCGCGGGTCATGTTATGTCCTCGAGCATTTGAGCAACAGCTCGCGCGCCTGTGCCTCCCCTCTCTCACCGCGAGCCAAGCCCGGAGCGCGAGGGGTGGGGAATTCAACGAGGTGGCCGAGTCCGCCAGCTCCCGTCCAGCAGGCGGCGAGTTTGGCTTTCCTTTTCTCCAGGAATCCGATATTGTTCCGTTCGACCTGAAACAGCCTCCCCAAGCGGGTTTCGGAATAGCTTGCAGAGCCTGGAATCCAGCTAGAACGGCCGTTTCCGGCAATCTTATCCTCTTGAATCAAGATGATCTGCGTGTTCTTGGCGCGGTCGTCTTCTTACGGGCTTTGGCTCAATAGCAGCTATGTGTCGGGTGTTCGTTCTGCCGTTCATACTCATCGTGACTCTTGGTGCAGATCCGCTGAGGGGCCAGCGTGTAACGCAAGAGATTGTAGTTTCCGATCACACCGGTGCCAGACTCGGTCGCGCGAGTATCATGATCGAGAGCCCACAGGGCATGGCACTGCTGCGCCTCACGGCTGAAGCAGACGGGACATTCTCGGTTGTCGGCCTCCCGTAGGGGTCCTACGGGCTGACCGTCTCTGCCCCAGACTTCCAGGATCTCCGAACCACCCTGTCGATACGGAGCGGGCCAGCCGTTCCGCTACGCATAATCCTTTATCCGATGTCAGTGCGGAATGAAATCACCGTTACCGCAAGGCGCGGAGCAATCGAGGAGGCGGCCGAATCCGCCTGGCTTGTCGCCGCGGCAGAGGAATCGGAGATGGGATCGCGTCCGATGCCAACGATCGGGAATGCGCTCGAGGGTGCACCGGGCGTCCTCGTTCAGCAGAGCACCTACGGGCAGGTCTCACCGTTCTTGCGCGGACTGACCGGGTATCATGTCCTCAACCTGGTCGATGGAA
>RPQK01000422.1 GCA_003819755.1 Acidobacteriota bacterium
CCACCTGATTGATGACCAAAACAAGCTCATTCAGCTTTTCGACCCGCCTTTTGACAAGTCGTCTCCTCATCCCGGTTACATCATTGGCTATCCGCCCGGCGTACGGGAAAACGGCGGCCAATACACGCACGGCGCCCTCTGGGTGGCGCTGGCTTACGCCCGGCTGGGGAATGGCACTCGGGCGGTCGAACTGCTTCGTATGATGAGTCCGACAGAGCACACCCGGACAGCGGAGGAAGCGATCAAGTACAAAGGGGAACCGTACACCGTCGCGGCTGACGTTTATGCACTGGAGGGCCAGCGAGGACGCGCCGGATGGACCTGGTACACCGGTTCAAGCGGTTGGATGTACCGGATCTGGATCGAGGAAATCCTTGGTTTCAAGTTGCGCGGGAACCGCTTCTGCTTCGACCCCTGCCTGCCCAAGACCTGGAAAGGCTTTTCCTTCGTGTATAGCTACAAGGATTCCTCTTACAGCATCACCGTCGAAAACCCGGACGGTGTCAGCCAGGGGATTGTCTCGGTGGAGGTCAACGGCAAGAAATCCTCAGAGAAATGGATTCCTCTCCACGACAACGGGCGAAACAACCGAATCCTCATCCGCATGGGGGCGCTAAAACCGACAGGTGAAGCCGGGGCCAAAGGTGACAAGGTGACAAGGTGACAAGGTGCCTGTCACCCTGTCACCTTGTCACCCCTGCCTCAGCCTATAACTCTTCGAAAACCCCGTCGTGTGGTCTGCGATCGTTACTTCGATGATTCCCACGGGGCCGCAGCGGTATTGTTCCTCGACCAGATGATTCTCTACTGCCGGCTGGCGCTGCACCTCGACCTCATCGCCCGCCTGATTCTGCAGCCCCGGATCGAAGGGAAACGACACGGTATCCCAGGGGGTGATGTCACCCGCAGGCCTCCCCTCGGAATCCAGGCGGCTGCACTCCAGGTACCGAAAGAATCCCAGGTTATGAGCCGGACGATAGCGGCGAATGGACACCAGGTCCGGCTGACCGCTGACCGGCAAGGGAGTCTCTCTCGGGAAGATCGGGTCGAACGTGATCCGGCGACCGTAATCGGCCTCCCTCCAGACACCAAAGTAGCGGGAGAAGCGCTCCTGCAGGCGCTGCGTCTTGACCCGATCAGCGGCAATTGCCAGGCCGATTGCGGTCGCTGCATACGGATACGGCGAGCGGCGGACGCGACGCCCATACCGGTCGCGCAGCGCGCGCGCCACAACGGGAAGGTCGCTTGAACCGCCAACCAGGTAAAGCGCGGAGACTTCACTCCAGGGATCCTCGTAGTCGCGGAGCGCTCGGCCGACAGCGAGCTCAACGGCTTCGATCGTCTTTTCGACCAGCGGTTGGCAGCGTTGGTAGAACTCCGAGACCGGAAGGCTCACTTCACCGGCGCGGGGCACGACCTGGCCGGCGTCAATACTGACCCGGCGGCTGTTGGGGTTTAGCGCCTCTTTCGCATTTCGGCACAACTCTAAAATGTCGAATTCCGCGCGAGAATCGATCGCCTGGATTCCCAGGCGGTCAAGAACCATGTCCTTAAGGATCTCGTCAAAATCGTCTCCCCCCAGGCGGGCAATGCCTTCGTTGGCAAGAACGTCAAAACTATCGCCCTTGACCGTTATCACCGACGCATCGAACGTTCCGCCCCCAAGGTCGTACACGACCAGGTGCTCCTTGCGGGCGGAATGCTTGCTGCCGTAACGATGGGCAAACTCGATCCCTCCGGCGGAGGGCTCGTTCATCATACCCAGCACCCGAAAGCCGGCTCTGACAAAACTTTCTAGAGTGATAAAACGCTGATTGCTGTTGGCGTTGGCCGGTACGGCTACGAAAACGTCCAGCGGCTCATCCGCGGCGAGGTCAAGGTTCGAATGCTCCAGCAAATCAACCTTCAATTCCCGCAGAAATTCGGTCACTATTTCGAGCGTCGAGTATTGGGTGCCGGCTAGTTCCAGGCGCGAACCAGGACCGCTGTCTCCCAGGTATCTCTTGAAGGACCGCATGAACGACCAGCCGGGTTGTCCGTACCTGGATTCGGCCTCGAGAGCAAAGACCGGCTTGTCGCCGGGACGGGCGCCTACAACCGACGGATACCAGGTGCGCATGTCGCCAGTCGGACTTTGAAAGCTGATGACCGGATAATTGCCGCGATCGGCAGCGGCAACCACGGTTCGAGTGGTGCCAAGATCAATGCCGAGACGCATATTACTTCTCCTCCCTCTTCACTGACCGCGAGTTGCGAGTTACGAGTTACAGGCTACGAGATACGAGTTAGGTTATCAGTTACCAGTCGCCGGTTGCCAGTTCTCCCGTTCACCGTTCACCGTTCACCGTTCACCGTTCACCGTTGCCGGTTACCGGTAGCAAGTTACAAGTTACGCTTTGCGGGAGGGGCGGGAACCTCAGCGGGCAACGGTGAACGGAGAAACGGTGAACGCTGAACGCCGAACGGAGAACGGTGAACGGTGCCCCCTTGACGTCGACGCCTGAATCTTCATACCATCACGATTTTGGGACAAATAAGAAGCGTGCGGCGGATATTAAGGAAAGTATTTAGCAGAACCGTCCTCCTGATCCTGACCGGATCGATACTCGGAATTGTTTTTCTCCTCGGGGCCCACGAAGGCAGTCGCCTCACCTCGACCGACACTTTTTGCGAATCCTGTCACGTCCATCCCCACTCGACGATCTCCTGGAAGCAGTCAACTCACTACAAAAACAAGACCGGGATGGTGATTCACTGCATAGACTGCCACCTGCCGCCTGAGGGAGTTTCTTACTACACGGAAAAGGCCCGGACCGGCGCACGCGACATTTACGGGAAACTCTTCACCGACGTCTCCAAGATCGACTGGGAAGCCAAGTCGGTTCTCGAGTACGCAAAGACCTACACCTACGACGAATCGTGTCTGCGCTGCCACCAGGACCTGTACAGCCTGAACCTCTCCACGAAGGGCATCCAGGCGCACGAGAACTACGTGCGCAACCGGGAAAAAGGAATTCGCTGCATCAACTGTCATCTCTATGTCGGTCATTACACCGACAAGAAACAGGAACAGCAGCCTCTGGAAGACGAGCAGATTCTCACCCAGGCAGAGCCCGGAGCGACAACCGGGACCCGGTCGCGGCGCGCGCTTCCACCGCTCCAGGCAAGCGGAGCTATCCCCGGTGAGAAGCTTGAGAACTACGTTGAGGCGATTCCGGGGACTCCCGTCAAGTTCGAAATGGCGGCAATCGCCGGCGGTGAGTTTGACATGGGCAGCAGGTCCGACGAACCGTACCGCCGCCGGCACGAGGGTCCGGTTCACAAGGTTCAATTAAGCTCTTTCTGGATGGGCAAAGCCGAAGTGTCGTGGGCTGAGTTTGAAGAGTTTTACTCCGAGACCGTTACCCGGGCGAAAAACGAACGCGGGCTGGTGCAGGAGAATCTCGAGACGGTGGATGCGATTACGGGACCCACGCCTCCTTACGGTTCTCCTGATCAGGGCTGGGGGAAAGGCGATCGCCCGGCCATCACGATGTCCCATCATGCCGCCAGGGTTTATTGCGAATGGCTCTCGCGGGTGACCGGGAAACGGTATCGACTGCCGACCGAGGCCGAATGGGAGTACGCCTGCCGCGCCGGGACCAAGGCGCCGTACTTCTTCCCGGGCGATCCGGAGGACTTCACCAAGTTCTACTGGCTGAATCGTTGGTTCGGCGTGGACATCGAGCCTCTGGCCCAGTACGCCCGGTACGCCGAGAACTCGTCCCGCAGGACTCATCCGCCGACCTCGGTGAAACCCAATCCCTGGGGACTCTTGAACATGATCGGGAACGTCAAGGAGTTTTGCCTTGACTGGTATGACCCCCAGGCCTATTCTCAGGAGTCAGACTCAGAGCAAGTGCGACGAGATCCGATGGGGCCCGAAAGCGGCGAGGAACACGTGATTCGGGGAGGATCTTACCGAAGCGACGCAATTGAGCTCCGATCGGCCGCGCGTGACTATACCCGCACGGAGGACTGGCTCACAACCGATCCGCAATCCCCCAAAAGTATTTGGTGGTATTCCGATTCGACTGATGTCGGCTTCCGTGTAGTCCGCGAGTTTGAAGGCGAGGACGCCGGACCGGCGCGCCCGGGGTCATCCGGGTCCAGCGGTAAGGACAATGCGCGGCGCCAGACAGCGAGTCAATCAACCGGCGCAAGCCAGGCGCCCAACGTAAGAAACGGCAGTCAATAGTTCACTGCGATTCTTAAAGGAGAGTTGCCATGTCAGATGATTCCAATGTCTCCCGTCGACGGTTTTTAGGAACGGTGGCCGTGGCTGGCGCCGTTTACGCTGCTGCGTGCAGCAAAAGCCAGCAAAGCCAGGAATGGGCGGAGAAAGCTTCCGATGGTCGCGCCTTAAAGGCAGGTCTGATCGGGTGCGGCGGCCGCGGCACCGGAGCGGCTCTCGATTTTCTCGCCGCCGGAACGGGACTTTCCATTGTGGCCCTCGGTGACGTCTTCCAGGACCGGCTTGACTCGGCCCGGCAGAAGATCGAGGAAAAGGGACAGAAGATAGCAGACGACAAGTGCTTTGTGGGGTTCGACGCGTACCAGAAGGTCATCAATTCAGACATCGACGTGGTGCTTACCGCGACGCCGCCGCACTTCCGTCCCCAGCACTTTGCCGCGGCGGTTGAAGCCGGTAAACACATTTTCATGGAAAAGCCGGTGGCCGTGGACCCGGTCGGGATACGCAGCATTCTGGACACTGCCTCCAAGGCCAAGACCAAGAACCTGGTGGTCGTGACCGGCACCCAGAGACGGCATGAACCGAGCTACAAACAGGCCTTCGAGCGGATTTCGAACGGCGCCATCGGTGAAATCGTAACGGCGCGCGTTTACTGGAACCAGGGCCAGCTCTGGTACAAGGAGCGCCTGGAGGGGTGGACCGACATGGAATGGCTCGTCCGCGATTGGGTTAACTGGGTCAGCATGTCAGGTGACCACATCGTCGAACAGCATGTTCACAACCTCGACGTCGGCTGCTGGTTCCTGAACGAGTACCCCACCAAAGCTGTCGGCTTCGGCGGCCGCGCTCGCCGCGTGACCGGCGATCAGTACGACTTCTTCACCGTCGACTACGAAATGCCGAGCGGCCGCCACATGCAGAGCATGTGCCGCCAGATCGACGGCTGTGCCAACGATGTAGCAGAATACATTATCGGGACCAATGGCTGGGCTCACATGCAGGGCGGGAAGGATTGCGTGATCTACAAGAAGGACGGAACGATCGCCTGGTCCTTCAAGGCGACGCTCGATGAAGCCGGCGAAACGAACCCCGACGCTCCCAAGAAGGTGACTAACCCCTACCGGCTGGAGCACGTCGACTTCGTCACCTCGGTCAGGAACGCCACGCCGTTCAACGAGGCGGAGAATACGGCGAAGTCCACGCTGACCGCGATAATGGGTCGCGAAGCGGCCTACACCGGTCGCGCCGTCACCTGGGATGAGATCATGAAAGCGGATACGCGCCTCGGCCCGACCGAGTATGCCCTTGGGCCGGCCCCCATTGAGGTGAAGATCGCGGTCCCCGGAAAGGCCAAAGAGCCACAGCAGTCGTAACGCCCCGACCACCTCCAGACTGGGACAGGATTCACAGGATTAGCCGGCTCTAATCCTGTGAATCCTGTCAATCCTGTCCCAGTTAATCCCTTTTGACGCCGGGTGGCTGATCCTTTCTCCCCTCCCCGCAACTCTGTTACCATATCCGCTGTCCCGCCGAGGATTTCATCAGAATGTCTGAAGACCGACAAAGCTACACCCGAAATTTCTGCATCATCGCTCATATCGATCATGGCAAGTCCACGCTCGCGGATCGTCTGATCGAAATCACGGGGACGGTCCAGGCGCGCGACATGCGCAATCAGCTCCTCGACAAGATGGACCTGGAGCGCGAACGCGGCATTACGATCAAAATGGCAGCCGTTCGCCTGAAGTACGATGCCCGGGACGGTCACGAGTACGAGCTGAATCTGATAGACACACCGGGGCACGTCGACTTCACTTACGAGGTGTCACGCAGTCTGGCGGCGTGCGAAGGGGCCATCCTGGTGGTGGATGCGGTCCAGGGCGTCGAGGCGCAGACTCTGGCGAATGTGAACCTGGCGCTTAATCACAAGCTCGCCATCATACCGGTCATCAACAAGATCGATCTGCCGGCCGCCGACCCGGGCCGCGTGCGCAACGAGATTGAGGAAACCCTCCTGATCGATGCGCACGAGTGCCTGGAAGCGAGCGCCAAGCAGGGGATCGGGATCGAAGAAATTCTCGAATCAATCGTGGCCCGTATTCCGGCGCCGACCGGAAAGCCTTTCGGGCCGCTGCGCGCCTTGATCTTCGATAGTCACTTCGATCCTTACGTGGGGATCATCGCATACGTGCGGGTGGTCGACGGGTCGCTGAAAGCAGGGATGCATTTACGGATGATGGCTTCCGGGTTTGAGACGGAGGTCGACGGCGTCGGCGTTTTTACACCCGAGATGATGGCAACCGAAGAACTGCAGTCGGGCGAGGTCGGATTTGTGCACGCCGGTATCAAACAGATCGGCGACTGCCGGGTAGGGGACACGCTCACCGACGCAAGTCAGCCGGCGTCCGAACCCCTTCCCGGGTACAAGCAGGTGAAGCCGATGGTGTTCTGCGGGTTGTACCCGGTCGACGGAGACCGGTTCCCCGACCTGCGCGAGGCGTTAGGTCGTCTCCAGCTGAACGATGCCGCGTTGAGTTTCGAGCCGGAGACTTCCGCCGCTCTTGGTTTCGGATTCCGGTGCG